>AASF01001881.1 GCA_000168735.1 Candidatus Endoriftia persephone str. Hot96_1+Hot96_2
GATCAGCAGCAGGCGTTCGAGTTTAAGCCTGGGCAGTTCAACATGGTGTCGTTGTTCGGTGTCGGCGAGATCCCGATCTCTATCGTCTCCGATCCGCAGGACAGCCACTTCTTCGACCACACCATCCGTGTGGTGGGCCGAGTGACACGCCAAAATGCAGAGCCTCAAGCCGGGCGACCGGGTGGGCATTCGCGGGCCCTTCGGTCGTGGCTGGCCGCTGGCCGAGGCCGAGGGTAAGGATCTGTTGCTGATTACTGGCGGCTTAGGCTGCGCGCCGCTGATGTCGGTGATCGGCTACCTGCTGCGGCGGCGTGAGCGGTTTGGTCGCATCTATATCCTGCAGGGGGTCAAACACTGCGACGATCTGATCTGGCGTGACCAGTATGATCAGTGGACCCAGCAGCATGATGTGCATGTCCACCTGGCTGCCAGATGTGACAAGCCGGGATTGGCCCTGGCAGCAGGGTATGGTCACTGAGCTGATCGGGATGTTGGAGTTTGCACACCCAAAAGACCCTCACCATGCTGTGTGGGCCGGAGATGATGATGATTGCCGCCATTGCCCAGCTGCGTGACCTAGGGCTGCCTGATCGGCGCATCTGGCTGAGCATGGAGCGCAACATGCAGTGCGGCATCGGTCAGTGCGGGCACTGCCAGATCGGGCCGAAGCGCGTCTGCCACGACGGACCGATCTTCAGTTATGAGGAGGTGGCAGACTTCCTCGGCGTAAAGGGGTTTTGATGATGAGAGAAACAAAACCCACCCTTGCGGTGCACAAATTCAGCTCCTGTGATGGCTGTCAGCTTGCCCTGCTCAATCTGGGTGAGGCACTGCTCGAGCTGCCAAACTATCTCGAGATCGTCCACTTTGCCGAGGCAGGGCCCAGTGATCCGACTGCCCATGTCGATCTGGCGCTGGTGGAGGGCAGCATCTCCACCCCCGAGGATATCGAGCGCATTCGCCAGGTGCGGAAGAATAGCGACTACCTGATCAGCATCGGCGCCTGCGCCACCGCGGGCGGGATCCAGGCGCTGCGCAATCTGGCCGATGGGGCTGCCTGGATGGCGGCGACTCTATCCCCACCCAGAACAGATCGAGATCCTGCCGGAGTCCGGTGCCATCGCTGCACATGTCAAAGTGGACCTGGAGTTGCCGGGCTGCCCGGTCAATTCAAACCAGCTGCTGCGCGCCCTGGCGGGACCTGCTGAACGGGGTTGAGCCGGTGCGGGAACGGCGTGCACTCTGGCATGGAGTGCAAACGTCAGGGGTTGGTCTGCACCCTGGTGAGCAGCGGTCAGCCCTGGTCTGGGACCGGTGACCCTGGGCTGGGTTGCGGCGCACTCTGTCCCTCCCAGGGGGCGGGGGCTGTTACGGCTGTTACGGGCCGGTGGAGTCGGTGCACCATGAGAGCCTGGCGCAGCGCTTCAGTGAGCTGGGGCTGGATCAGGCAGCCAGCGCACGGCGCTTTCTCTTCATCCAGGGTGGCGCGCCGACGTTTGCCGAGGCGGGTGTGCGGTTGCGCGCCAGAGCGGCGGAGGAGGAATGAGGAGCATGGGCGACTCCCGCGAGATCCACATCAATGTGCCGGTGCTGACCCGAGTCGAGGGGCGAGGGTGCACTGGAGCTCGATATCGTTGATGGCAAGATCGAGCAGCTGCGGCTGCGTATCTTTGAGCCGCCACGGCTGTTCGAGAAGTTCATCCGAAGGCTACGAGTGCCGAACAGGTAATCGACATGGTGGCGCGCATCTGCGG
>AASF01001880.1 GCA_000168735.1 Candidatus Endoriftia persephone str. Hot96_1+Hot96_2
CGGCGCGAATCGCCCTTAGCTTTGCCCCCTCGATATGCTACAGGATCCAGGAAGTCGGGGCTTTTCAGTCGATCGGAATGGCCGGCAGGTCGAGTTGTTTCTGGTGCGGTGTGGTGCGTCCGTATTCGCCTATCTCAATCGTTGTCCCCACACCGGCGTCAATCTGGAATGGCTTCCCGATACAGTTTCTCCGATCTGAGTGGCGGTTTTGTCCAGTGTGCGACTCATGGAGCCCTGTTCCGTTTGGAGGATGGTTACTTGTGTGCGTGGACCCTGTGGAGGAGCGTCACTGCAGCCGCTACAGGCGTGGGTTGAGGCGGATGAGGTTTGGGTGGCGCTGGATTGATGTCAGCGCTTACCGGATGTTCAGCTGGCCAAGAATGAAAAAACCGGGCACTTAGCCCGGTCGTGGAGGGTGAAGGGAAGCGCGCCGCCTCAGCTCATTTCGTCAAGGAAAGCGTTTAGGTCCGCTAAGACCAGCTCAGGCGGGATGCGCTTCTCTTCGTGTTGTTCGGCGATGATCTCCTGAAGCCCCAGTTGGAGCAGCGCTGCAGAAGGCGCGATGAGCTCATTCGCTGTCGTGCGGTGCCAGGCTGCATTCATCTTTGGCTGAATACCTTTCGACCACCTGGCCGGTGGACATATCGAATACAGTTTTCATCTTGCACCTCCTGAGGGGGTCTGGATTCTGCCTTCACCCAAATTAGCGGCGTTTGGTGCCAGTTCTTTAGTTCTGTTAACCAATACCATGAGTGATGGTCCTGCTGGGGTGAGTGACTTCACAAAACAATGCATAGACCCTTCATATCACAGCGGCTAGTCCTGTTCATCCAGATGATCCAAGGGGTTTATATGATTGTTACCCGCCGGCTTGTCCAGGTCGACGCCATAATCGTCGCGGCTGAGATCGTATGAGCCGGACCAGTCTTCGGGTGGTGCAATCTGCTTGGCGTCCAGGGCTTCCCAAGCTTCCAGGTCGTACTCTTCGACCGTGCCATCGTAAAACTGGACCTCGACCAGCCCTTCTTCCGGGTCGAACGCAACCACCTCGAGGTTTTCCATTTCGTTGGTTCTGAACCAGTCGCCAATTTTGATCATGGTGGTGTTCATTGCAGCTCTCCAGTCACCATGGGTTGTGATTTGATTATGACACCTGGAAACCGCCCGGCCATTGTCGAAGATCAGTTATTCCTGCTGCTTTGATTACTCATATTCCCTGATCACTAGGGTGCCGGCGAGCTTGTCGTGCCATCCCTGTTTGCGTTTGTCCCACATGATCCAGAAAAAACCCAGGCCGAGCCCAAGTATTGACAGGTAGTAACCCAGGTATCGCCCGATGAGCTGCCCGGTGGAGGGTTTGCCGAAGCTTTTGGCATCAACGACGCGGGCGTTGAACAGCATTTTACCGGCGGGTGGCGGAGCGGAAGTGCCAGAATACCAGGACTGCAATGGCTGGAAAGAGATAGTTGAGCAGTAGCTCCCAGAGGTCGTGGCTGGAGTGTGCAGAGTGGAAATAGTCGACACCGTAGATCTGTATCAGGATCGGTGCGGTGACTAGCGTGATCAGAATCGAGTCGATGATCGATGCCGCGGTGCGTTTCCCAGAAAGCCGAATATATTCGATCACCAGAGATTCGGATGTCGTGGAGGGCGTTTCGTGTTGCATTGATGTTTCTCGTCAGGGGCTGGGGTTGGGCTGTCTGGTATGGATCGCCTCGATGCCGGCTTCCAGCTCGGGGCTGAGCTTCAGCTGCAGACTCGCCAGATCGATTTCGAGCTGCTGCAGGGTGGTAGCGCCAATAATGTTGGAGGTGACAAAGGGGCGGGAGGTGACCCAGGCTAGCGCCATCTGTGCTGGATCGACAGCGTGTTCCCTGGCCAGCGCCACATAGGCCTGGGTGGCGTGTTCCGCCTCGGGGTTAGAGTAGCGGGTGAAGCGCTCAAATAGAGTGAGGCGTGCACCAGTTGGGCGGACGCCATCGAGATATTTGCCGGAAAGCACACCAAACGCGAGCGGAGAATAGGCGAGCAGACCGCAGGCCTCGCGCTGGGCGATCTCTGCCAGCCCCACCTCGAAGCTGCGGTTGAGCAGATTGTAGGGGTTCTGAATGCTCACCGCCCGGGGTAGGTCGTTTGTCTCTGCCAGCTGCAGATAGCGCATCAGGCCCCAAGGGGTCTCGTTGGAGACGCCGATATGGCGGATCTTTGCCGNCTGGACCAGCTTATCGAGCACGCCGAGTGTCTCTTCGATGGGGATGCTGTGGTCGT
>AASF01001879.1 GCA_000168735.1 Candidatus Endoriftia persephone str. Hot96_1+Hot96_2
GATCACTGGCCCCGGTTCGTCGAGCAGGTCCTTGTAGGCGTCAAACGCCTTCTCCGCGTGATTCACGGTGCAAATCGACTGGGTGTGGCCTTCCGGACCAGAGCCCTCTACCTCTTCAAACGCGAGACGCGGGCCGGTGGCGATCACCAGGTAGTCATACTCGATGGTCTCGCCGTCATCCAATTCCAGCTTGTTGCCTTCGGCGTCGATCTTGTCGACCCGCTTGGCAATGAAGTTGATCCCCTTGCGCTCCAGGTGGGGGCGAATATCGAAGGTGATGTGGGAACGATCTCGCCAGCCGACTGCCAACCAGGGATTAGAGGGTACGAACTGGAAGTACTCCCGTTCGTTGATCATCGTCACCTCATGTTCCCGGCCCAATTCAGCACGCAACTCATAAGCGCACGGCATACCACCGGTCCCGGCACCCAACACTACAACATGTGCCATAGAAAACTCCTCTGACCTCTTTGGTCTTGTATTCGTCATGGCCCGCCGTCAAGCGGCGGCTACTACCTGGAAAGCCCCCTATATTTTTGTGGGGCCACTATTAAATCAAAACAGCCGAAACAATACACTCAACCAACTGAAAATCAAAGGATTTTCAATAATTTAGAATGAATTAATATAACAAATAAGGCTAGCCTTCGAGATCAAACCAACCAGCCACCTCAGACTGCCGTGCAACCACAGCACGCTCGAGTAGAGTCTCTGCACTGCGCGCCACGGCGGCAGTCACCTGCTCGGGCGTGTTATTTTTTTCACTCAGATGGGCCAACAACAGATGGCGAATGCGCCCGCAATCGAGTTTTCTCAGCAGCGCCGCCGACTGCTCATTGTTGAGATGGCCCAGATTGCCCCCGACCCGCGCCTGCAACGAGGCGGGATAGGGACCGTTGGCCAGCATCTCGGTATCGTGATTGAACTCCAGCACCAGCGCATCGCAGGCCGCGATACGCTCCTCGATATGTGGCGTGATACAGCCGGCATCGGTCACCACCCCAAGGCGGAGCCCCCCTTTCTGGAACACGAACTGGCAAGGCTCCCGGGCATCGTGCGGTATCGGGAAGGGTTCGATGCTGAGATCGCCGATGCAAAAGCGGCTGCAGTGGCTGTCAATGGCATGCACCTCCGGCAGTTCACCACAGCGTGCCTGCGCCAGGCTGCGGGTGCCTTCCGTCATCCAGACTGGGATCTCATGGCGGCGGGCGAGCGGTCCAACCCCACGCAGATGGTCACCATGCTCATGGGTAACGATGATGGCATCGATACTCCCGGCCTCCACCCCCAGACGCTGCAGACGGCGTTCAACCTCCGTTGCGGGGAAACCGCAGTCCAGCAGAACCCGCACGCCACCGCTATCGACCAACAGGGCGTTGCCGCGACTGCCGCTGCCGAGGGAGGCGAAGCGCAACGCGCTATTCCCGTATCACGATCTAGCGAATCTGCTCGTGTAGCAGAGTCAGGATGCGTTGCGAAGTGGTGGAAGATTCGGGCTGACCCGCCCCATTCTCCACACTGACCAGAGTCACCTCAGCCTGCTGATCCAGTCTGACCCGGTACTGATTATTGGTGTCGATCTGCTCGTCGTCTGTCCAGAAGGCAAGCTTGGAGAAGAAGCCCTTCTCCTGGCCAGCAGCCTTGTCCGGGTCATTGTAGCGCACAAAATAGACCCCTTCCGAGCGGTTGCGATCCTCTACCGCAAAACCGACCCGGTCGAGTGCCATCCCCACCAAACGCCAGGCGCGAGCAAAACCCTCGTTGATGCGCAGCGCAGCATAGCCATCGCGCTTGCACCATCTGGGAACGCATCTTGCGCTGCTGCGGCTGGCGCCAGCATCCGCTGCAGTGGCCTGCTGCTCGGCGCCCATGAAGATCATCATCCGGCGCAACATCTCCACCTCGATGCCCGGCTCGCTGGGACGCGGCGTCCAAAAGGTGGTATCAGAGTCACCGCCGGGGTTCTCTTTCAGATGCTCCTCCATGCCCCGATGGGTCAGATAGAGCTCTGTGGTACCCGCCTGCTCGCCCGGCTCGAGGCGCACCCGGAACTGATCGCGAGTGGCCGACGAGTAGACACTGTCGAACGCCTTGGCGAAACAGCTCGGTAAGAAATCCCTGTTTGATATCGGCACGACTCTCCAGCCAGTCGGTCTGCATAATGCCGACGGTGGGATCCTGCTCCACCAGCAGCAGGCCGGCCTGGCGCCAGAACTCCACCGCCAGCGGCCAGACCTCATCCGCTGGGGAGTCGATCAGCAGCCAGTGCTGGTCGCCATCGCGCATCACCTTGATCCCTTCCACGCCAGGCAACACCTGATTACCGGCCAGTTTCACACTGTTGAGCGAGCTTCCCTCCCGACGTTCGGCAAACTCCGAATAGGAGGTGCTGACACCGGGGATGGTCATGGCGTCGTTGATCCCCGAGCGACTCAGATCTGGCGGGATCTCCAGATCCTCGGTCATCTGGCGCTGGTTGCGGTATTCGGTCTTCTTGTCCGTGACTACCTCACCGACAGAACTACAGCCGGACAGCAGCACGAGAGGAAGCAGGAGAACAGAGAGCCGGGAGAAGATGAGAGACATAGCGTTTGATCAGGTTAATTATTAAGTGCTGCGCCGCTTCAAGGGCGGCGACAGGGTTCTTCTGCCGGACTCAGCAGACGCCCGCCTGTTGCATCGCGGGCGAGCAGAGCGGGCTGCTGTCCCTCCGGACAACCAGGTGAGAGGCAGCCGTATACCTTCGGGCGCAAGGCCCAGGTGGTGCATGGCCCATTTGACCGGGATCGGGTTGGACTCGACAAACAGCGCCTGGTGCAGCCCCGCCAACTGGCGGTCGAGCTGCTCAGCGGCGTCGCGATCTCCGGCCAACGCCGCCTTACACATCTGGCTCATCTGCCGCGGTGCCACATTGGTGGTGACCGAGATAACCCCGTTGCCACCCTGCAGCATAAACTCGCAGCCGGTAGCATCGTCGCCACTGTAAACATCGAAACCTTCCCCACACAGCTCGCGGATACGGCTCAACCGGACCGAGATCCCCGGTCGCCTCTTTTACCCCGACGATGTTGGGCAGCTCAGCCAAGCGTGCGATGGTCTCGGGCAGCATGTCGCAGGCGGTGCGACCGGGCACATTATAGAGGATCTGCGGGATCTCCACCGCCCTCTGCCACGGCCTTGTGGTGCAGGTAGAGACCCTCCTGGGTCGGCTTATTGTAGTAGGGGGTGACCAGCAGGCAGGCATCGGCACCCGCCTGTTTCGCGCAGCGGGTCAGACTGATCGCCTCGCGAGTGGAGTTGGCGCCGGTACCGGCGATAACGCGGGATTCGACCAGCGACCTGCTCGACCACCTGACGGATTCAGCGCGCAGTGCTCCGATTCGTCGAGAGTAGCCGACTCGCCCGGTGGTGCCCACCGCGACGATCGCATCGGTGCCCTGCTCCAATATGGAATTCGATCAGATCGCTGCAGCGACTCTTCGTTCACTGAGCCGTCTTCGTTCATGGGCGTGATCAACGCCACCATGCTGCCACGGAACATCTTCCCCAACCTTTTTCAGCGGATTAAACCGCGCTATGGTAGCGCGCTGTTTGCGAGCCTGACAAGTCATCCGAATAACACTTGTTCCTGTCACGGATTTCCGTTAGATAGTTCAAGCAAGCGCTTCAAGCCCCACTGGATCGGGGCCGGATTCATTAAAATTCAGCTCAGCCTGGGTATGCAGTGGAGACCCGAGAATGTCCGAAGAGAATCAGTTTATCAGAGAGATCAGAATCAACCCCATCGTACCGACCGAGTCGGTGCTGGTAGCAACCGCCCGCGGCATGCGGCCCAAAAAAGCGGAGGAGATGGTGCAGCGCGAGAACCGCGCGCACGTCGAGACCTGCCCCTTCTGCCGCGGCAACGAGGAGAAGACCCCAACCAGCGATCAAAGCCTACCCGGATGAGAAGGAGTGGCAGATGCGCATCGTGCCCAACCTCTATCCGGTACTGGGCGACGACAAGCCGCAGAGCAATATCGCGTTTGGCCTACAGCAGGTGATCGACGGCTATGGCCGCCATGAGGTGGTGATCGACAATCCCAACCACGGCATCGCATTGCACGAGATGACTCGTGAACAACTCAACAANCTCTTCTACACCTACCAAGAGCGCATGGCCGAGCTATACAATACTGATAGCCGGCTCAAGTATGTGCTGGTGTC
>AASF01001878.1 GCA_000168735.1 Candidatus Endoriftia persephone str. Hot96_1+Hot96_2
TGATCACATCGCCGGGGATGCCCAGCTCCATCAGCGGGATTAGGGTGGCGCCGCAGACGCCGCTGTTGCCTGCCTCGGCGGCAGGCCAGGCCGTAAGGCGGCCGGAGCGACGCCGATGCCGGGGATGATTCCCAGCACCACCCCGACCAAACCACCCTGGGTGATGTTGCCAAGGGCAGCGCGGTACTCCTGCCGGGTCAGCCCCTCCGGCCGCTGCCTGGGGGCGCTCGCTGGGGTGCTTGCCGGGCGTCCGGCGATGATCCGCTGAAACGCCTCTGGCAGCACAAATAGGCCGACCATCAGCGGAATCAGGTTGATGCCGGGCAGCAGCTCTGGCTGGCCGAAGGCGAGACGATCGGTTGCCGAGAAGAGGTCTTGGCCGATTGTCGCAAGCAGCAGCCCGAGGGCGAGACTGATCAGACCGCGGCTTGGCGAACGGGTGGCCAACTAGCACGATCACCGCCCAGCGAAAAGAGGCGCCAGGGCGCAAAGTTCGGCCGGTCCTAGATGCAGTGCCAACCCCGCTGCGACTCCGGCACCTAGGATCAGCACCAGCGGAGGGGCACGAATGCAATCGTCCCGGGGGGGGGCGAAGATCCATGCTGGGTTTCGTTTCACTCAACCTAGCCCTACCGGGGCTACCGCGCGACATCTCCCTTCTGTCTGGCAATAAGAATTAGTTAAGACTAATATAGAAGGCTTCAAAATTACTGATCGTTAATACTCTAAAGTAGGGCCTTCGCCATGCAGGATCCCACTACGCATTCCGACCAGGATGAGGGACGCGTCGAAGTCAAAGAAACCACCTGCTACATGTGCGCCTGCCGCTGCGGCATTCGGGTGACCTTGCGCGATGGTGAGGTGCGCCACATCGAGGGCAACCCTAAGCATCCGCTCAACAAGGGGGTGATCTGCGCTAAGGGCGCCTCGGGGATCATGAAGCAGTACTCGCCGGCGCGCCTCTCCAAGCCCGCTGTTGCGTAAGGCGGGGTCGAAACGTGGCAACTCGGATTTCGAGGAGATCTCCTGGGAGCGTGCCTTCGAGATCATCGAGCGGCGTCTCTCGAAGATCCGTGCCGAGGATCCGAAGAAGTTCGCCCTGTTCACCGGCCGCGATCAGATGCAGGCACTCACCGGCATGTTCGCCAAGCAGTTCGGCACGCCGAACTATGCGGCCCACGGCGGCTTCTGCTCGGTCAACATGGCGGCTGGGCTGATCTACACCATCGGTGGTTCCTTCTGGGAGTTCGGTGGGCCCGACCTGGAGCGCTCCAAGCTCTTCATCATGATCGGCACCGCGGAGGATCATCACTCCAACCCGATGAAGATCGAGCTGGCCAAGTTTAAGCGACGCGGTGGCCGTTTTATCTCGATCAATCCGATCCGCACCGGCTATTCGGCGATCGCCGATGAGTGGGTGCCGATCAAGCCCGGCACCGACGGCGCGTTGATCCTCGCCATCATCAATGAGCTGATCAAGCAGGGCCTCTACGACCGCGACTTCCTGATCAAATACACCAACTCTGCGGAGCTGGTGGTGGATGATGAGAACCGCGACGACCACGGCCTGTTCAAACGTTTCCGAGATGCACATCGAGGAGGGCTGCTTCGATCCCGAGAACAAGCTCTGGTGGGATCGCGAGTTGGATCGTGAGATCTCTACCCAGACCCCCGGCTCTGATCCGCGCCTGATTGGCGAGTTCCGGCTGGAGGACGGTACTCCGGTGAAACCCGGCTTCCAGCTGCTCAAAGGAGCGGGTCGAGCAGTACACCCCGGGAGTGGGCCGCGGGCATCACCGGCATCCCCGCCGAGACCATCACGCGATTGGCTCACGAGATGTGCGTGGTGGCCCGCGAGCAGAAGATCGAGCTGTCGATCGCCTGGACCGATGCCTGGGGCAACGATCACAACTCGGTGACCGGTAACCCGGTTTCGTTCCATGCGATGCGCGGCATGGCGGCCCACTCCAACGGCTTTCAGTCGATCCGCGCCCTGGGCATCCTGATGACGATTCTGGGCACCATCGATCGACCCGGTGGTTTCCGCCACAAGGCGCCCTTTCCGCGGCCGATTCCGCCTTGCCCGAAGCCGCCCAATGGGCCGGACGGGGTGCAGCCTAACAGCCCGCTGGATGGTATGCCGTTGGGCTGGCCGGGCAAGCCGGACGATCTGTT
>AASF01001877.1 GCA_000168735.1 Candidatus Endoriftia persephone str. Hot96_1+Hot96_2
TATGGGTTTGTGCTTAATTTGCCTCTATAGTTACCCTGGCTGTCATAAAGTTTTGGCGCATCTGTTGCATATTGATTAGTCCATGACTTGTTACTGTACTGACTGCCATATTGGCTGTATGGATTCATTAAGCCATCTGATTTGTAAGGACTGCCAGCGCCATACGGATTATCTAGGCAATTTGTATCGT
Source organism: Candidatus Endoriftia persephone str. Hot96_1+Hot96_2 (assembly GCA_000168735.1). Lineage (GTDB taxonomy): Bacteria > Pseudomonadota > Gammaproteobacteria > Chromatiales > Chromatiaceae > Endoriftia > Endoriftia persephonae. Next base: position 191 of record AASF01001877.1, read on the forward strand.
ATGGGCAGATTGCTGAGGCAGACGTAGATGTGATAATGGCAAAGATTACTGTTGTTGATTTTAGTGTATTTAAGTAACGCATAACTTCACTCCATTTGTTTTGAGAATTTATGGTAACGCCGATTAATACGAATTAATAGCCTAACGTTTGGGCTTAGTGGCGGCAAAAAGTGGAGCGAGGAACGAGCGGAGCTTTTTGACGTCCACTGGAGCCCCATTGTTGGGCATATTTCTGTGCTGGCCTGTGTCCATAACTCAAAATACTGGACTTCCCTGGAGTGATTCGATTTTTCTGAGGCGGAAGGCTTGATTCAATTTCCTTTCAGTCTGCATCATGACTTTGCCGCCAAATTTTATAAGGCGGAAGGGTCAATTCGCTTTCCTTGCAGCCTGCACCCTTATTCACACCCAAAAGCCCATCATTTCCCAGTAGGCACGTGCAGCCAACTTCTGCAATGGCGACGAAGCCGCATCCGGCCTGAGCCTTGCAAGGCGAGATGATCTTTCGACAGGGACAAACCCTATTAACCACCTATCCGCCATAATGCCGAATAGTCTGGGCACCAAGCCTCTCTAACTCTATCCGATTTAAACTTAATTCTTTGTTGCCGTGCACGGCTTATTCTTATGGNCCGAATGCCCCNTTGGGTTTGCCCCTAACGGACCAAGCTCACCTGCTGCTATGGAGCGCCAGCGGAATAGCGGTCAGGTGAAGCGCCTTGTTAAGTGCCATTCCCAAACTCTGATAAAAGTTCCGATGGACGGACTAGCTTGACGCTTAGATTGCTATGCGTGTTGTTCAAGACAACTCTGATCAATTTGAAGTCCATTGTTAAAAAGTAATCACAGCCACTATGCTCTGCACACCAAATATGGAATGCATCAAGAAGTTGGTTTCTATTTGCCTTCTTTTTCCCCTGCGTAAGCCCCGGTTATTTTTTGTAGTTCGATAAACCTCTTGTGCTTTAAGGCTAGAAAGAAACTCATACTGCATGTCCTTAGGGTGACTCAACCCTCCTGCTATTACTCTACTATAGATAACTGGGGCATCTATCTGTTCAAGTGGTGCCCCATAGAACCGACCAGACTTGCTATCCATATTTGGTATGCCCCAACTTTCAAGCTTAGCTTCCATTTGTATTACGTACTTTACTAAGCCCATTCTTCCCCAGGTTTGGCCAACGTCAGGAAGGATATCTGCTATCACGTTATTAGCTCAGGGTTATTGATATTGTTATTCGGATTTGTATCGACAAAGTCATGCACAATAACTTCATGCTCAACGCCACCCCAATTAATCTTCTGTGATCTGGGCTTCAACCGTGGTAGCTCTGTAGCCGAAAACTTCAAAATGTTAGTATCAACGTAGATCTTTGGTATTCCCATTTTTTGCACTTAACGTCTTGGCTCAGTGGCGGCAAAAAGTGGAGCGAGGAACGAGCGGAGCTTTTTGACGTCCACTGGAGCCCCATTGTTGGGCATAATTCTGTGCTGGCCTGTGTCCATAACTCAAAATACTCCACTTCCCTGAGGATTCGACTTTTCTGAGGCGGAAGGCTGGAAGGCTTGATTCGATTTCCTTTCAGCCTGCATCATGACTTTGCCGCCAAATTTTATGAGGTGGAAGGGTCAATTCGCTTTCCTTGCAGCCTGCACTCTTATTCACACCCAAAAGCCTATCATTTCCCAGTAGGCACGTGCAGCCAACTTCTGCCAATGGCGACGAAGCCGCATCTGGCCTGAGCCTTGCAGGGCGAGATGATCTTTCGTTAAGGCACCAACCAAATTGCCCAACTCTCTACCATGATGCCGAATAGTCTGGGCTCCAAGCCTCTCCGGCCCTATCCGATTTAAACTTAATTCTTTGTTGCCGTGCACGGCTTATTCTATGGCGATGCCTTGGTTGCCCAACGAGCCTGTCGAAAAACCAAATTCAGACAAACACTCTTTTGTTCAGATTATTTCTGACAGCGCTCATTCATTGTTTTTTTGATTAGTCCGTAATTCTGTCTCTGAGCAGATTAATCTCGCACTCTGTCCTTCGGTTTACGCCCATTCCCATCCATATCGGTGAATCTTCAGGATGTTATGTAACATCATCATCAATTTCCACTGCCCATCCACCTTGCGCTTGCTTCGGAGACTGAATCGCTTGATGCCAACGGCATCGGTGATGTGACCAAACACCGGTTCTACAGTACCCAACCGCTGACTGTAGATATGTCGTCCCTCTGGGCTGTCAATCTTGCGCTTCATCCGTTCGATAACTCCCGCCTTCTGCTCCTGGGTAATGTCTAGTGCAACATTGATCTGTCGCGGGGTGTGCTGTTGTTCATTTCTGAGGCAGCGCTTCCTCAGTCCGCAATTATTACAGTCCTTTTCATAGGCCTGAAACTGCATGAACAGATGATGACCTATGCGGGCCCGCTTCGCCTTGAGCCACAGGGCATGTCCCGCAGGGCAGCGGCAGGTCCGCTTTTTTCGATCAATGATGAATTCACTCCGCGTAAAGCGTTCTTTATCCTTGCGTCTGTTTCTCTCCCTGGGTTCCTTATGATCCTTGAAGCGCGGATCGCGTGAGCGGAAGCCCGTATCGGCGATATAGGCATCGACGCCTTCGGCTTCGAGGTATTCGAGCATCTCGCGGTTATGGTAGCCGGAGTCGGCAGTGATTTTTGTCTTTTTCAGGGTGCTTTTCGATTTGCTGTCATTGAAGGTATCTCTGATGCCTTCGATAACAGGTTTAAGCAGTCCATGCTCCTGGCCCTGCCAAAACGCTTCGGCGTATATGACAACCTGGTTTTTGCTGTCGACCGCTGCCACTCCCGGTGTAGCCCTGTATCACGCCATGGCCTGGTCTTAATCTTGGCGCTTTCGTTGTCGGTTATATTGCTTTTGACCTCCCGTCCACTCACCCCTGTGCGCTCCGGCTCGGTATCCAGAAAGCGTTTGATCTTGCGCGAGACGGCGCGCAGTTTCTTGATCTGTTCGGCTTCATCATGCCTCTGGATGCCCGGGGGATTGCTCTGCGCTGTCCTGCTCACGATGGCGTTGCAGCATGCGCCTTACCGCACGATCGATTTTCTGCCGCTTTTTCTTTAACTCCGTATGGGTCCCGCTCCACTCCTTTGAGGCATTGGAGGGTAGTTTGCAGCCATCTATGGCGAACATCTCTTTGCCGATCAGTCCCAGCTGATCAC
>AASF01001876.1 GCA_000168735.1 Candidatus Endoriftia persephone str. Hot96_1+Hot96_2
TCGCCCTTGATCACCGCCAGCTCATAGGCGAAGGCCGGATCATAGGCGACGCAGTTGGGGATGGTGGCGGCCATTAGATGGCTGTGGCCATCTTGGTGCTGCAGCCCCTCGCCGGCCAGAGGTGGTGCGACCGGCGGTACCGCCGATCAGGAAGCCGCGCGCCTGCATGTCGCCGGCGGCCCAAGCCAGGTCGCCGATGCGCTGAAAGCCGAACATCGAATAGTAGATGTAGAACGGGATCATCCGGCGTGCCGTGGTTACTGTAGGCGGTGGCGGCAGCAATCCACGACGACATGGCCCCCGCCTCGTTGATCCCCTCCTGCAGGATCTGGCCCTTTTTATCCTCCCGGTAGTACATCACCTGGTCGGCATCCACCGGGCTCATAGAGCTGGCCCACCGAGGAGTAGATGCCGAGCTGACGGAACATCCCCTCCATGCCGAAGGTGCGCGCCTCGTCGGGCACGATCGGCACCACCTGTCGACCCAGCTTCTTGTCACGCAGCAGCATGTTGAGCATCCGCACGAAGGCCATAGTGGTGGACATCTCGCGCTCACCGCTGCCTTCCAGCAGCGGCTGGAACAGGCTCAGCTCCGGCACCTGCAGCGCCTCCGCCTGGGTGCGACGGCTCGGCAGATAGCCACCCAGCTCGCTGTCGCCGCTGATGCATATATTTCATCTCCCGGTGTGTCGGCGGCCGGCTTGAAGAAGGGGGCGGCGCCGATCATCTCGTCGGGGATTGGGATGTTAAAACGGTCACGGAAGGCGCGTAGCGCCGCCTCGCCCATCTTTTTTTGCGAGTGGGTGATGTTCTGCCCCTCACCCGGCCACGCACCATGCCGTAGCCCTGTGCACCGTCTTGGCCCAGGATCCACCCGTCCGGCTGGCCCAGTGTGCTTGGGCGGCCCTCGGCCGTAGGCCGGCCGTAGACTTTGTGCCGGGATCCGTGGCCACCCACGGTTGAGGCGCCAAATATCCTCATCGGTCATGTCGGCGACCATCTCGGTAAGCTCCGGGTATTTGCCGAAGAAGTGCTCACGAGTGTAGGCGCCACCCTTAGCCTTGTAGGCACTGATAGTCGCCATCCAGCCGCCTCTTCCATGCGTTTCAGCAGGGTGCCCATGTTTGTCGCGGCTGAACAGCGGATCCCAGTAGCCGCCCCAGATCACCTTGATCACGTTCCAGCCGGCACCACGGAACACCGCCTCCAGCTCCTGGATAATCTTGCCGTTGCCACGCACCGGGCCATCGAGCCGCTGCAGGTTGCAGTTAATGACGAAGCAGAGGTTGTCGAGCCGCTCGCGGCCGGCCAGAGAGATTGCCCCCAGCGCCTCCGGCTCATCCATCTCGCCGTCGCCGCAGAAGGCCCAGACCTTGCGCTTTTCGGTGTTGGCGATGCCGCGGTCGTTGAGGTAGCGCATGAAACGCGCCTGGTAGATCGCCATCAGCGGCCCGAGCCCCATCGAGACGGTGGGGAACTGCCAAAAGCCTGGCATCAGCTTGGGATAGGGGGTAGGAGGAGAGGCCGTTGCCATCCACCTCCTGACGGAAGCTGTAGAGCTGATCCTCACTGATCCGCCCTTCCAGATAGGCACGGGCATAGATGCCGGGAGCGGAGTGGCCCTGGAAGAAGATCAGATCGCCCTCCTGCTCCTTGTTGGAGGCGCGAAAGAAGTGGTTGAAACCCACGTCGAAGAGAGTCGCCACCGAGGCAAAGCTGGAGATGTGGCCGCCCAACTCGGTGGAGATGCGGTTCGCCTGCACCACCATCGCCATCGCGTTCCAACGGATGAAGGAGCGGATGCGCCGTTCCATCGCCCGGTCACCGGGGAAGCGCTCCTGCTGACTGAGCGGGATGGTGTTGAGATAGGCGGTATTGGCGCTGAACGGCAGGTGCGCTCCGGAACGGCGCGCCTTGTCGACCAGCCGCTCGATCAGGAAATGGGCGCGTTCGACACCTTCATTCTCCAGCACCGCCTCCAAGGCGTCGAGCCATTCCTCTGTTTCCTGCGGATCGATATCGGGTTTGTTTACCATCGAGATTCTCTATGCGATTTTCGTTTTTTCTGCAGCAACTACAGCAGCAGGCTCTGCCGCTCTGTTGTCTGTCGGGACATCCAGACCCTAATGATCCGATATTGTTTACAAGCCATCATGCACCACCTTGAGCTGCCAGCCTGCAGTAGCAGTCAGCGACCGACCAATATTTGGATTATCAATAGTCACAATTTAGCCCGCCAATATACTAAAGAGTCACTGAAATTCCAGCTGTTTTTCTATCAAATAAGCCGCAGGATTGTGCGTTTTTCGAATTAGCTTTGTGTGGGCAAAAGACGCGCCTGATTTCGCAAACGCGTCAGTACGCATTACGGGTGGGCGGCGAATGGGGGCGGGGAAAATACCGTGCAATTGCGTCCGGCCGCCTTTGACTCGTACAGAGCGGCATCGGCAATGGTGAGAAGCGCATCGCCCCCACGCTTATCCTCTGGTGGCACAAACAGAGTCGCACCGCAGCTGATCGTCACCTCCAGCTTGGCCTGTTCAATAACAATCGGAGTATCGGCCATGGCCCGCCGAATACGTTCCAACAGATTCTGTGCCTGATCCTGCTTCGCATTCAGCAGGATCAAAAACTCCTCCCCGCCATAACGGCCTACCTGATCATAGGGCCTGAGTGCACCGACGATGCGCTTGGTCACCTCCTGCAACACGGGCATCACCGGCGGGATGACCGTGAGCATCGTTGATGCGCTTGAAGTAATCGATATCGCACAGGCCGATGCATAGGGGTTGCGACAGGCGTATGGCGCGCGCCATCTCCTTCTCCAGCACCTGCATCACAGCCCCGCGGTTGAGCAGTCCGGTCAAGGCATCATGGGTCGCTTGAAATGCCAGCGCATCTTTTGCCCCGAGTAATTCCTGCTGAAGTGTCAGCATGCGTCTGCCGACTTGCAGGCGGGCCTGCAACTCCGCATTTTCGAAGGGTTTGGCGATATAGTCATTAGCGCCGGCATCCAGCCCGGCAACGATGTCGCCGGTCTCACAGCGGGCGGTCAGCAGAATGATAAAAGGTGGATTGCTACTCTGCTGCTGGCGAATTCGTCTGCCACCCACCAACGCGGCGCCCCACCAAGACCATCCAGCTTCGGCATCTCCCAGTCGAGACAGCAGCAGCTCTCGGTGCTTCATCTTCCTGCATGACCTGCCAAGCCGCCTCGCCATCTTCCACGGCTATTGGCTCATAACCCCATTTGCGGGTCACGGCCGCCAGCATGGTACGTGAAGTCAGGTCATCCTCAGCGATTAGTAGTTTCAAACAGCCGCTCCTTCATTGCTGCCTTGAGTTGCACGAAGCGATTTTCCAGCTCTGGCAGCCTCTCACGGACAGCCTCCAGGTCAGCGGCCTTGCCAGCCTGCTCCATCGTCAGGGCCAGGGCGCTGAGCGCCATACCGCCCACGTTGGCTTGCTGCACCTCTGATCTTGTGTAGCTGGGCGGTGGACTGCGCCTTATTATCAGCCGCGACCAGGACCTTGAGCTGTTCAATCTGATCGGGCATATCTCCCAGAAAGGCCTCGGCCACGGTGCGGACCAGGGTGTCATCATCCGCCAAGTCGGCTACGCATGTCGGTGTAGTCCAAACACGGGTTCATCAGAGTGTCGGGGTGAGGGAGCGGAAATCATGGGTGATCGAGACTTCAGGGATTTCTGCGCTTCGAGACTCATCAGATTTGCCTTCGTCCCCTTCAGGGTTGGTCTGCTGGCAACAGACAGGCAAACCACTGTTCCAGCGCTCGGCGCAGTTTTCTGGGGTCCACCGGCTTGGCGATGTGGTCGTCCATACCTGCCTCGATGCATTTGTCTCGATCACCCTGCATGGCGTTGGCGGTCATGGCGATCACCGGGATATTGTGATCTTTGACCGATGATTGCGGATCACGGATGCGGCGGGTGGCGTCATAACCATCCATCACCGGCATCTGGCAATCCATAAAAACCAGATCGTAGGGGAGCTGTTCGAGGGCAGTGATCGCCTCCTGCCCGTTGGCGACCAGGTCGATGTGGACGCCGAACTTTTCCAGCATGCCCTGGGCCACTGCCTGGTTGGTGACATTGTCCTCCACCACCAATACCCGGGCATTGAACTGCTGTATTTCACGGGCGGTGTAACGGGTGATCAGTCGCTCGTCGTCGCCGGTGATACCGGCCACCTGCAGCAGAGCGTTGTAGAGTTCGGACTGGTTGATGGGCTTGCTGAGGTAACCGAAAAAACCCGCCTCATGCATCTGTTTGGCATCGCCACGGCCGACCCTGGGGAAGTGAGTAGAACCGTACGGGTGGCAGCCAGTTTTTTATCGCTGTGGATGCTGGCTCCCAGCTGTGCTCCATCCATGCCGGGCATCTGCATGTCGAGCAGAGCAATAGTGTAGGGGCATATCTAGCCCCGCCGCATCATGGAGCGCCTGCAGCGCTGCCGGACCACTTGCCGCCAGGTCATGTTCAACCTGCCAGACAGTGAGCACCTCGTCGAGCAACTGGCGATTGGTCGCATTATCGTCCACCACCAACACCTTTTCACTGCGCAGATCGCTGGTCTTGCGTGGCGGAGTCTGCACCTCAGCATTGGCCAGATCCAGAGTAAAAAAGAAGGTAGAGCCCTCACCGAGGCTGCTCTCCACCCCAATCTCGCCGCCCATCAACTCCACCAGCTGTTTGCTGATCGACAATCCCAGACCAGTACCACCGTATTGACGAGTGGTGGAACCATCGGCCTGGGTGAAACGTTCGAACAGATGCTCCTGCTGTTCAACACTCAGGCCGATGCCGGTATCACTAACCCTGAAGCGCAGCAGGGTTCGATCACCCTCCTCTGCTATCAAGTCGTAG
>AASF01001875.1 GCA_000168735.1 Candidatus Endoriftia persephone str. Hot96_1+Hot96_2
GCTGAACGTTAGGCCTGGGGAGGCAGTGATGTTAAGACGAGTCTATCTGTTGTTTCCGGGGCGTAAGTTTGCTGAACGGGCGGTGGTCGATCTGACCGGGATGGGAGTGGCGAGGCGTCATATCCACACCATCGCCCGTCAGGATGTGGATATCGAGGGGCTGCCCGAGGCGAGCGTGCGCCAGCGCAGTGACTTTGCGGCCAGGCTGGAGCAGTGGTTTTGGGATCTTAATCTGCTGCTCTTCTTTGCCGCGTTGCTGGTGCTTGTTGCCGCGGCCTTTAGCGGCAGTGTCGGCGTGACCCCTGGCGGCACTGCTGGTGATGGGGTTGACCTATCTGGCGGGCCGCCACTTTGTGCGCCATCTGCCTCACGCCCATCTCGATGAGTGCCGTACGGCAATCCGCCATGGCGAGATCCTGCTGCTGGTGGATCTGCCCCGCGAACGGGTTGCTGCGGTTGAACGCAGCATGCGCAAGCGCCATCCTGAGGTGGAGGTCGGCGGCGTCGGCTGGACCCTGGACTGCGCTGCAGATCTGAGCCAAGCAGGAGATGGTTGGCGGATATTTGGTTGGTGATGACGTCGCTCTCCTCCAGGAGGTAAGTAGTAGGAATCACACATGGGGACAGGTTTTACTACGGGAACCTTCCTGGGGAGAGAGTTATGGCAAATCCAAAAGCTGCTGCTGTGTTGTGGGGTTCTGGCGATAAGCCTGACGGCTGAGGCGGGGCAAGAGGTAGAGCCAGCCTACGAACCGCCCAAGGCGGTCTACGACTTCTATCTGGACGATCCGGCAAAGATGGGCAGTGCGCTCTACTGGATCCGCTCACTGATCAATCCGCTGATGGACTCCCCCTACGACATGGCACCGGAATTCATGGAGATCAAGGTGGTGGTGCATGGCACCGAGATCGTTACCCTGGCGAAAAAGAACTACGAGCGTTACCGGACAGAGGTGGAACGGATGCGCTACTACGCCTTGCTGGGTGTTGAGTTCAAGGTCTGTGGTCTGGCTGCCAGCGACTATGGCTATAGCGTCGAGGAGTTCCACGATTTTGTCGAGGTGGTCCCCTCCGCCTTCGCCGAACTGCTGCACTGGGCAGCGACAGGGGTATGGGCTGATTACGCCGCGGGGTCTATATCCGCCAGCAGAGCCTGGAAGATATTCGTTGATCGTCAGCGCCCCGCCTGCCATCGGTGCTCGGCCAGTGTGACACAGCACGCTGGCTGCGTCGGTAGGCAGGGTGTTACCTTATGCTGCACTTGTTCCAGTCGACAGGGAAAAAGGATGCAGAGAGTAAAGCTTGTCTCGTTGCTGCTGCTATATGCTGAGCGTGCAGGGATGTGCCGCAGTGGTGGTCACCGGCGTCCGTGGGTCGGCGCTGCCGTTGAGGTGGTCGAGATTCCGTTCGAGGTAGGCGGTGCGGTGATCGACATGGCGACCGACGATGACGATGATGACTAAGGAGCCTCTGAACAAGTCATGAACTCGTATCTTGCGTCCAGAAGATTCAGCTTTTTCGTTGCAAATCTCGGCAACTGCGCCTTGCGTTGCTCTACCTCCTGCATCCATGCAGTCATTCGCAATAGCCAGTTATCCCCTACATCCCTGTAGGGGAAGCGCGTAAGCAGGGAGCGGTAGCTTTAGGTGCGATTTGCGCCTCAAATCTGAACATTCTGAATTGCGATCTACTTCGTCCAGACTTATTCAGAGGCTCCTAAGGCTGTGCTATCTACACCCCGCTGCTCTGATTCTCCGGCTTTATTCCGCTGTTATGCCGCTATGTCGCAATAGTGCATCGATCTGTGGCTCCCGCCCGCGGAAGGTGGTGAACAGCTCCATCGCCTGCTTCGAGCCGCCCTGCTCCAGAATCTCCTGCAGGAAGGCCCGCCCTGTCTCGGCGTCGAAGATGCCCCGCTCTTCGAATAGGGAGAAGGCGTCGGCGGAGAGCACCTCTGCCCACTTGTAGCTGTAGTAGCCTGCCGCGTAGCCGCCGGCGAAGATGTGGGAGAAGCCGTGGGCGAAGCGGTTCCAGGCCGGCGGGATCAGCACCGAGACCTGCTGCCTCACCTCATCGAGGATCTCATAGATGCGTCCGCCGTGGGCCGGCTCGTACTCCCGGTGGATGCGGAAGTCGAAGATCGAGAATTCCAGCTGGCGCACCATCTGCATCGCCGACTGGAAGTTCTTGGCCGCCTTCATGCGTTGGTAGAGGTCGTCCGGGATCGGCTCGCCCGTCTCCCAGTGGCCGGAGATCAAGTCGAGTGCCTCACGTTCCCAGCAGAAGTTCTCCATGAACTGGCTCGGCAGTTCCACCGCATCCCAGGCGACGCCGTTGATGCCGGCCACTGCTGGGTAGTCGATGCGGGTCAGCAGATGGTGCAGGCCGTGGCCGAACTCGTGGAACAGAGTCTCCACCTCGTCGTGGGTGAACAGCGCCGGCTGCTCGCCCACTGGCGGTGAGAAGTTGCAAGTGAGGTAGGCCACCGGGGTCTGATCGAGCTGATCGGTGAAGAAGCGGCTGGCGCAATCGTCCATCCAGGCGCCGCCGCGCCTTTTTCGGGGTCGCGCGTAGAAGGTCGAGATAGAACTGGCCGCGTAGCTGGCCGTCGGCGTCGCGAATCTCGAAGAAGCGCACATCCGGGTGCCAACTATCGACCCCCTCGATCGCCTTGATCTGGATGCCGTAGAGCCGCTCCACCACTGCGAACATACCGGGCACTACCTTGGTCTCGGGGAAGTAGGGCTTGAGCTCCTCCTGGCTGATATTGTGGCGGTGTTGGCGCAGCTTCTCGCTGT
>AASF01001874.1 GCA_000168735.1 Candidatus Endoriftia persephone str. Hot96_1+Hot96_2
CGGCACCTTTTGTCACCGGCAACCGTTCATCGAGTTGCTGCTGTGCATTCTCACAGTCTCTGCTTTTAGCACGAACACCATCGCAGCAGACGATGACGGCAACCGCCGTGCAGCGCTGGTTATCCGAGAAATAGAGCCTCTCTCTTTTGGCCGGATCATCACCCAGAGCAACAGAGAAACCATCATCTCGATTGAACCGCAGACAGGCCACCGGCATTTTGGGGGAAGCACTGCCGAGGCAAGCGGCTTCCACAAACCGGCCCACCTGCTGATTGAAGGGGAACCAAATGCAAAGGTACGTCTTCTGCTCCCCCATAGCAGATCGTCGGATAGCAGAAACGAAGCCGTCCTGGAAAACTTTCGCTGCTATCCGGAAGGCCCCATCGTATTGGCTCCCAATGGTCGCGCAGAGGTCTTTATCGGTGCCGATCTGCGATTGCCACCGCGCTTTGGCAGGCCGGTCAGAACCCGGATCAGCATTGATGCAGAGTATCTCGATTGACAGCCTGTCGGACTCAGATCTGACCTGGCAGCGACGCAAGGCCTGAGCAGTCGATGTACGAAGCTCACTCCTCGAACAAAGGATTTCCCCTCAAATCAGGGAGATGCCGTCATGCGCAGCTTGAAATCAATACCGCTGATCACATCACCATCAGGGGCAATCGTCAGCTTGATCTCCCGAGAGGCCTCGAACGACAGCTGGCGCGCCTGTTCCGGGTGAGACCCGCACCCGGATAATCCCCCGGGAAAGACGCCGCTAAAGAGATAAAATCCGTCATAGGCTGTACGCTCAACCGCGACCACCTTGCCCTCTCTGTTCAGCAATTCAATATCAACGTTAGACAGCTCTTTAGTGCTCCCCCCATCAATCAGTAACACACTTCCATCAATCTCACCGGTTGGAGTAAACCGGGAAATCAACCCCGCGTTGCCGTGTCCTGGTCTGGGAAACAGCACCACGCCTTTGTAGACGGGCATCAGGGAGGGGTCTTCAACACTGCCCGAGGATCGGCATCACCTGAGTTGGCCCGGTGCCGGGGCCAAGGCCCGGTCAGCCAGAAGCACTCCATAGTCATCGCTGAGCGCATCATCAGGCACGCCACCTCGACGAAAGCGGGTGCCGACGAGTGGGGTTTCCCCCTGATCAAACACCCCATTCATGTTTCTATCGATAAACACCGATGCCGACACAGCGCCATAACTGGCTCTTTTTTCAGGCCAGATAAACCAGCTCCCATGGCGTGGTTCCCGCCCCAGAGAGAGGCTCCAGGTCAGCCCGACGTTGAGTTTCTCGTCAGAGGAGTAGCTTGAACTCAGGGAGAGGGCAAAGTATTTGAATTTACGGTTCAGGCTCCCACCCAGACTGATCACGGAGGTATCGAAATTGTAGGAGAGATCGGCCCGTAGAGAGTAGCCATCCCCCACTCGCCAATGCGAGGGTCCCGCTCAGCTGATCGAGCGAGACCCCAGGCGTCAGCAGCGCATAATCAAGCGTCCCACGCAGGCGAAAATCATTGTAACGACCTGCTCGCCCGCAGGGCCCCATTCAGGCCGCTACTGTGGCCAGTTTGCTGGCCAGAATAGTAGTAGTCCAAGGTGTTCGTAAACGCTGTGTCGGCCCAGAAGAGAGACAACCGGTTGCCCACGTGGATTTCACTGTTGCCAGAACGAAAACGATCCCAGCCAAAGGTGAGTGCGTAACGCAGATTGAAGGCATCGATATCTCCATCAAGACGAAAATCAGTATTCGATAGCAGCGGATCATCGCCCTCCATAACCCCGGTCTTCCGACTGGTAAAGTTGAAAAACTGATCATGGGAAAGCGTCAGGCTGAAGAGATCCTGCTGTGTCTGCAGATCGAGGCCCAGGGGCTACCCCCCCAGCCGTCAGGTCATGCACCAGATCCACCCGAGAGAAGGCCCCCAGTAAACTGCCACGGGCATTCACTCCCAGGTAGTACCTACGCTCTCCATCTGCCAGCGGCAGGGTTGTGAAGGAACTACCAAGGGTCAGGTTATTGCTAATCCCTCGCTCATACTCCAGCGCCAGCTGATAAGCGCCCCGAGCACTGTCTCCACTATCCTTGCGCTCACCAAGCTCAACAACCCCCTCATCCTTCTGGTTGATTCCAACCTGAAACTGCTGCTCCCCGGGCCTTACCTGCCCCGCTCCCACGAGCACCCGACGTACCTCCTCCCGGCGCTGTCCCTGAGGGCCGTAAAAGACCAGTTTCATGTGATTGTTGCCGGGTAGCAGAGGCACATCGAGAAACTCATAACGACCATCAGACCGTGAAATCTGGGAATCGAGCAGTTCGCCGTTACGATAGAGTTCAACCTCCCAGCCCTGAAGCAGTTCCCCGGTAAGGTGAGTCTTGCTGAACTCGGTTGGATGGTTGAGCGGCATACTCGACAGCGTCAGGCCGCGTCCTGAGCCACTGCCGGACACCAACGCCATAGAGGGCGAGTAGACATCTCCCAGCGCCACACTGGTCACTCCCAAATGCTCGCCAAACACCCTACCCTCGGGGTCCTTCCGCGAAAGTGTCAGACGCACAT
>AASF01001873.1 GCA_000168735.1 Candidatus Endoriftia persephone str. Hot96_1+Hot96_2
CCTGATCAAGACAGTGCTGCGAAGGTTGAAAGTGGAGCAAGCCTGGTAAATGAATCGGGTTCCACTCTGGAAGAGATTGTTTCAGAAGTTAAAAAGGTTGGAGATATCGTATTCTGAAATTGCAGCGGCAAGTCTCGGAACAATCGGAAGGTATTGAACAGGTCAACCAGGCTGTCACCAATATGGATGAGTTGACTCAGCAGAATGCAGCGTTGGCGGAGCAGACTTCTTCGACAGCGGTCGCTATGCAGTGAAAAGGCGCAGGATATGGAAAGGTTGATACGGTTTTTCAACCTGGAGAACAAGCATAGTGGTGGAGCTTGCGAAGCAAGAGAGGAAGATAGCTTCGATTTTCATGCTGCTCGCGCTGCACATCTCTCATGGAAGATGCGGTTGCGTGACTTTTTGGATGGTAAGAAGTCGATGCATAACGAAGAGGCAGTGTCTCATCGTGATTGTGCACTTGGAAAGTGGCTCTATGGTTTTGCTATGGATGAGTATGGGTATATCGAAGAGATGCAGGTGATGGAGAAGCTGCATGAGAAGATGCACTCCGTTATCAAAGATGTGGTCTCTCTTCGGAACGCTGGAGATGATGAAAATGCAGAGGCTGCGTTTGCCAGAGGTTGGCCCGCTTTCAGATGAGATCATCCATCTGCTAAAGCGGGTAGAAGCGATGGTGGAAGAGTAATCCTTGTTGTATGACAGAGAGTGGCAATGAGGTTTAAAAATGGTTGCTGATATGAAGGTAGGTAGTGAGGCTGGTTCAACTGAGGTGGCGCAGTCGGTGAGTGGCCAGTATCTGAGTTTTACTCTTGGTGGTGAGCACTACGGTGTGGATATCCTTCGTGTGCAAGAGATCAAGGGATGGGAAGAGGTGAGGGCTTTGCCTGACACCCCGGAGTATGTGAAGGGAGTGCTCGACCTGCGTGGCGCCATTGTTCCGATCATTGATCTTCGGGCGCGCTTTAAGCTTGAAAAAATCGAGTATACGCCGACAACGGTGATCATAGTGCTTTCTATTGAGCAGGGCGAGGGAAGCAACATAGTCGGGGTTGTGGTGGATGGTGTCTCAGATGTGCTTGATATAAGTGACAGTTTGACGAGATCTGCGCCTGATTTGGGGGCTCATATTAACACCCGGTTTATTACAGGGATGGTGTCAGAGGGCGAGCGAATGGTCGTCCTTCTGGATGTGGATAAGCTGTTTTCCCCTGATGATCTAGGGGTGTTAGGCGCCTCTGGATGAATCTTGGCGAGCAGAATTATGAGGTCAAGTTTCCCGATGCAAGGCGGAGATCGCAGGTAATAAGTGGTCTATTGCCTAGATTTCAAACGCAGCAGCGGGAAATATGGACCGCAAGGTTGTCGTCTGTGATTCGTTCAGAGCTCCTTAGAAAACGTCGACTGATCTGAGGTAAATAAAAGCATGCGCCGTATTGCGGTAATCAACCAGAAAGGGGGAGTGGGTAAGACAACCATTACTACCAATCTTGGGCATGCACTGGCCTTGAAAGGATATCGAGTTACGGTTATCGATCTTGATCCACAAGGCCAGCTCGCAGCCAGTCTAGGGATGTTTCGGCCACCTGTGGAGGGTGTGGATCAGGTTCTGTTAAACGGGGCAGAACTGGAATCTGCAGTGATAAATACACGTGATTTATTGCAGTTGGTGTCGGCGGGTAACAACCTACAGCAGGTGGAAGA
>AASF01001872.1 GCA_000168735.1 Candidatus Endoriftia persephone str. Hot96_1+Hot96_2
CACCCAGGGGGAGCCCCGGGTCGTCCCGGATAGTGCGCACCATCACCTCGATGGGGCGGCCGGTGGGGTTATGGGGATGGTTCGCCTCCATGGTGATGTACTTGTCGCTCCGTGCGATTCTTGCCGCACAGACGGGGCAGGGCTCCGCTTCTTCCTGGGGGTGGATGATCGAGGTGATCTCCATCCCGATTGCCAGCTCGGGGGTAAGTCCTGTCAGTTTGTAAAAGGCCTGGTTGGCTCGCACCAGCTTGTCATCGAGATCAATGAGGTAGATGGCATCCTCGAAGAAGTCCATGGCATGGGTCCACTCCTGGGCCGATTTGGCTAGTGCCTCCTCCGCCCTTCTTCGCTCGGTGATATCACGTATCACGGCGATGAGTTGTGGGCTGTCGGGCAACTGGCTGAGCCGGGCCTCGAACAGCCTGAGACCATGCGGCAGTTCCAAGGTATATTCGTACGTAGTCAGGCCTCCGCGTTCGCTCACCACGGCCCTGTTCTCGTTGAATTGGGCGGCTAGCGTTGGTGGCAGTACATCCTGCATGCGCTTGCCAAGGAAGGTTTCCGGCGGTACATACAGATCAGCAGCCTGCGGGGCGCGGTAGTCTCGTATGGTGCCGTCCTGGTCCATCAGGAAGAACAGGTCAGGCAGAGCCTGGAACACGGAATTCAATACCAGTTCGTGTTGACGGGGCCTGAGCCTCGGCCCGCTTGCGCTCGGTCAGGTCGATATCGATACAGTACATACTCCGGTTCATTATTATGGGTCCCGGNGAGNCATGACATGGTTTGAGAAGACCTGTATCGGTGATCCATCGGCTCTGCGCAGGGTTATCTCCGACGAGGGGATTTCAGTCCCGTCGTCTATCCAGGCGTCGATAGCAGCTATCATCCCTTCGCGCATCTCGCCGGGAATGATGAGGTCTTCCAGTTGCTGGCCGATGGCCTCGTCTGCCGTAAAGCCATAGAGCGTTTCGCTGGCGGGATTCCAATAGATGACTCGACGGTTCCTGTCATACCCCTGAACCGAGATGGCGGCTGTGTTTTCGAACAGCCGGCGGAAACGCGTTTCGCTCTCCTGCAGCAGGGTGTAGTCGGATCTGCGCCGCCGCTCGATGAGGAAAAACAGGATTCCGCCCGCCAGTCCAACCAGCATAACCACCGCCCCCAGGATATAGACCAGACGTTCAAACTGTCTGATCTGGGTGGCCATATTCCGATAAACCGCCGTCTCGACATCATCGGCAATCTTGAGAACCTCGGCGAAAACCTTATCGAAGAGCTGGTCCTGATTTGACCCGGCCAGACTGCTTTGAGCCCGTTTAAGGCGCGCCAGCCCGACCGCTTCTAACCGGTCTATCTGATCCAGTGTGTTTGCGGATCATGGAGCGGAGGTCTGGGTCATCGAGGGCCTGAAACGTTTACATGTGAGCTTTCTCCTCCCTGCAGCATGGTATTGGCATACCAGCGTGCCTGGTTGAGGTGTTGCCAGACTTGTTACCTTGTCCACCGTCGGATCCTGTTGGACCAGCTCCTCGAACCAGAGATGAAAAAGACTCAGTTCATATTTGACCTCCATGCTGGCGTCGATCAGGGGAGCGCTCTTGTTTGCGATTCTGAGCGCAACGGCTGATGAGGCGGCGAGGATGGCCATGGCAGCCACCACGATTAGGGTCACGATCACGATTTGTGCGCAGTGTGTGAGTGGCTTGTCTTTGTCACTTGCGTATGACTTCTGTCGTGTCTCTGTTTGTTGCTGCATTCGAACCGATTAACCATCCAGTGTATCACCGCACCCGCCAAGCCAGTTCCGCCTTGCTGTAGGGTTTTGTTCAACAGAGGTGGCGGAAAATTGTGCCTGCCCATTTTTGGCTATCGCCTTCTTGGTAAAACCCGATGTGAGCAGCACCTTTCAGCTCCGGCCTTTGGGTTGTTGCCTGCTCTGCCAAATTCATAGCCGTTGATGCCGTCTGGCATCACCACATTTCGCTGTAATAGCCAGGTCGAATGTTGTTCCGGCCTTCAGCCCCAGCTTTTGCAGCGCCTGTTTGCCATTCTCCGCAACAATTGTGTGGTAACCGAGTGTTTTAAGGCGGGTCTTTGGCAAGCTCCAGAAGATCCGGTTCATCATTCCACGATCAGAATGACCTCATCTCCCCCCGGCAATCCTGTCTCTTTACTCGGTAGGACGGGGTGGATTCCTTGAACCTGATCGCCTGAGCGGGGCAGATAGAGCCGGATGGTCGTGCCGATGCCGGGTTCGGAGTAGGCTTTGATATAGCCTTTGGAGCGTTGTGTGAAACCATACACCATGCTCATGCCCAGGCCGGTGCCTTTACCTTCAGGTTTGGTGGTGAAGAAGGGCTCGAAGATATGCTCCAGTGCCTCGGCGGGGATGCCGCTGCCATTGTCGCTCACGGCCAGTTGTACATAGTCGCCCTGATCGGCGATGGGATTCTGCTCTTCATAGATGGCATCGAGCACCCGGGTTGGCGGTCTCGATTGTCAGTTTGCCACCGTTGGGCATCGCGTCCCGCGCATTGAGGACTAGGTTCAGTAGGGCGTCCTGCAGGTCGCCCCGGTCGATTTCGGTCAGCCAGAGTCCCTCCGGCAAGCTGAACCTCACACCTCTACCTCCGGGGTGACCGAACGGGCGATCAGATTTTTTAATCCCCCGGATGACCTGGTTCAAGATCGGTGGCCGGTGATGTTTTTCGACTCGCGCCTTGAGAATCCGAGTAGTTGTTTAGTTAGGTCCGTCGCACGCAGGGCTGCTTTGGTGGTGGTCTGCACCCGTTTGCTGGCCTTCTCGTCATCCGCCACCAGGCGTTGCAGGAAATCGAGATTGCCGAGCATGATGCCCAGCAGGTTGTTGAAGTCGTGGGCGATGCCGCCGGTGAGTTGTCCAACCGCCTCCATCTTCTGGGCGCGGCGCAGGCTCTCTTCGTTCTGCAGCCGCTCGGTGATATCGAGAAAGGTCACCACCGCCCCCACCACCTCACCGTCACGCCGGATCGGATAGGCGGAGAACTCCACCGGAAAACTGCTGCCGTCCGAGCGC
>AASF01001871.1 GCA_000168735.1 Candidatus Endoriftia persephone str. Hot96_1+Hot96_2
TCCGCAATTTGATGATCGGTGCCCAATACATCCACGATCATGTGATGCACTTCTACCACCTACATGCGCTCGACTGGGTGGACGTGGTTTCCGCGCTCTCCGCTGACCCGGCGAAGACCTCTGAGCTGGCGCAGTCGTTGAGCAACTGGCCGAAGGCATCCCCCGGCTACTTCGCAGATATGCGGAAGAAGCTGAAGGGGTTTGTCGAAGCCGGACAGCTCGGCATCTTCGCCAAGGACTACTGGGGCCACTCCGCCTACAAGCTGCCGCCGGAGGCCAATCTGATGGCGGTGGCTCACTATCTGGAGGCGCTCTCCTGGCAGCGTGACGTGGTGCAACTGCACACCATCTTCGGTGGCAAGAATCCGCACCCCAACTTCCTGGTCGGTGGCACCGCTTCACCCATCGATCTCAACTCCGATTCAGCCATCAACATGAAGAAGTTGGCCCAGGTGCAGAATGTGATCGACAAGATGCGCAGCTTCGTCGATCAGGTCTATCTGCCCGACACTCTGGCTATCGCCGGCTTCTACAAGGAGTGGGGCGAGCGTGGTGAGGGCCTCGGCAACTTTCTCTGCTACGGTGATCTGCCGGGCACCAGCATGGACGATCCCGACAGCTACTTCTTCCCCGCTGGGGTGATCCTCGATCGGGATATCTCCACCGTGCATCCGCTCGACATGAACAATCCAGATGAGATCCAGGAGTTTGTGGCCCACTCCTGGTACGACTACAGCGATGGCAAGGAGCAGCCCAAGCACCCTTACGACGGCGAGACTAATCTCAACTACACAGGCCCCAAGCCGCCCTACAAACAACTCGATGTGGAGCAGGCCTACTCCTGGATGAAAGCGCCGCGCTGGAAGGGCAAACCGATGGAGGTGGGGCCGCTGGCGCGGGTGCTTATGCTCTATGCTAAGGGCCACGAGCAGACTCAAGAGTTGGTCAATATGACCCTGAAAACCCTGGACCTGCCGGTGCGTGCGCTCTTCTCCACCCTTGGTCGCACCGCTGCCCGGACCCTGGAGACCAAGATACTGGCCCGATGCCATGCAGGGCTGGGTACGACCAGCTGATCGCCAACATCAAGGCTGGTGATACCAAAACTTTTAACGAGGCTCTGTGGGATCCCTCCACCTGGCCAAACCAGTGTAACGGGGGTTGGTTTCATGGAGGCGCCGCGTGGTGCCCTCGGCCACTGGGTGGTGATCGAAAATGGCAAGATCAGCAACTACCAGGCGGTGGTTCCCAGCACCTGGAATGCCGGACCGCGGGATGCGCAAGATCAGGCTGGTGCCTATGAGGCGGCGCTACAGGATAACCATCAACTAGCCGATGCCAAACAGCCGGTGGAGATCCTGCGCACCATCCATAGCTTCGATCCCTGTATCGCCTGCGCGGTGCATCTTTCCGATGAGGATGGTGAAGAGCTGCTACAGCTCAAAGTCACCTGAGCGGACTGGGCTGGGCGCGTGGACCTGCAAGTTGCAGGGGCGGGTTAAAATGGGATGATTGACACGGAATATTGCTGATCCAGCTCTTAGCTTTGCGGCCAATTGTACCTAAAATGGCGGATCAGGCTGAGGGAACGCCTCTAGCAGAGATATCCCAGCAGGAAGGCTGAAGATGAGACCAACCACATTTATCGCATCCTTGTCCCTAATCCTCTCTTCGTCCTCTTGGGCGTTCGATTATAGCGAACAGATCAAAGGGCTCAGCTGTGATCAAGACAAGACCTGCATTTATAAACGTCCTACGCATGACGGCCAGACTGGCAACAAGGGTGTTGAATTCCCGTCTGGGTTTATCGAGGATTGCGCCCGGTTTATCAGTTCTTTTGAGAAACCGGCAGCAGCTGAGTCGTCTCACGAAATCAAACAGCCCGAGCAACAGCAAGAGGATACGTCAGATAATAGTGATGACAGCAACCTGGTCATATCCGTTAAATACAAAAAACGGGATGAGCCTGAGTTTGTCTTGTCCCGGGAGCTTGGAAATGCTTATGGCAGGGCAGGCATGTTTCTCACCCTGACCGGAACAATGGTGGGTGGTGATGCTGGTGAAACCCAGATAGGGTGCGAATGGACGATCCGTCAGTACGACTAGCCTGTTTTGCCAGAAAAGTCAGCCGTTACCCCTTCCCTTTATGGGTTAACAGGCCCTAGCGACCGGACTGTTGCTGTTTCCAGCGGGCAGCTTTTTCCAATGCGAGCTGCTGCATATCCGCTACCTGATCCACTTCATCCATGATCTCCCGCCCAAGTAGCGTTTCAATGGTGTCTTCGAGGGTGACGATGCCGGAAAACTGACGATATTCGTCATGCACCAGAAAGAGGTGCTCCCGGCGCTTGATGAACAGGTCGAGCAGATAGTAAACGGGCATCTCCCTCGGCACCTGGTGTAGCGCTGTCATCAGGCTGCGCAAGGGGGCATGAGTCTGATCTTCGAGAGAGGTGGCCTTCAGGATATCTCGTGCGAAGACCATGCCGATGATTGAGTCCGGATCTTTCTCGTAAACGGGGATTCGGGAA
>AASF01001870.1 GCA_000168735.1 Candidatus Endoriftia persephone str. Hot96_1+Hot96_2
GATCAGGGCCAGGTTTTGTTGCAGGCTCTCGATCAGATTAACCGCCGTGACTCCCTCCGTCGCTGGTGTGTGTGCGAAGATCAGCATGTTCTGCACGATAGTCTTGATACGGTGCAGTTCATCCTCCGCCTTGCCGAGGATCTCTGCTGATCTGGCGTGTTCGGTGTGCCTGCAGGCGTACTGCACATAGTTAACCAATGCCATCAAGGGGTTGTTGATCTCATGGGCGACGCCGGCGGCGAGGGTGCCGAGGGCGGAGAGCTTTTCGGTCTGCACTAGCGCCGACTGGGTGCGGTGGAGCTCCGCCAAGGCGCTGTTCAACTCATAGTTGCTCGCCTCGAGGGCCGCCCTCAGTGTTGCGCAGTTCGGTGATCTCATACATCCAATGGACATAGAGCGGTTCACCTTGGGGGCCACTGCCAGCAGACATGGAGTGGGAGAGGAAGGTGCGCCCATCTGCCAGGGTGAGTTCCTCCCGGTGCTGGTCGACTGTGCTTGGCTTGGGGTCTGAGCCACCGGCCGCACAGTCGGGCAGTGGGCCGTCGCCTTTTGGAAAGAGTTCCCAGTAGAGTTTGCCCAGCACCCGATCGTGCTCTGCCTTAGCCTCCACCACATAGGCCCGATTGGCGCGCACCACCCGTCCCGCCTGGTCATGCAGAAACAGGGGTGAGCGAATGGTGTCGAACACCCGGTGCCACTCGGCCCGTGCCCGTTCAGACTCCTGACGCCGCGCCTCTGTCTCTACCTGGGCGGCGGTGAGCGCCTTCAGATTGGTCACCATGGTGTCGAAACTGCGCGACATCTCGCCCACTTCATCTTGTGCATCGGTGGCCAGGCGATGTTCCAGATCGCCACTGCCGATGCGCTCGGCCCCGCGTGCTAGCTGCTGGATCGGTCCAGTGATGCTGTGTGCGAGACAGCATCAGCCGCAGACACCACTGCCAGCACCAGCGTGATCAGAATTGCGATGGTCCAGCGCTGCAGCTGCCGGATTGGGGCAAACGCCTCGCGGGGCATCAATCTTCGCCACCAGTCCCCAGTTCGGATAGGGAAGGTAGCGCCAGACCGCGAGGATCGGCTCGTCGCGATAGTCGACCGAAAGCGCAGCACCCCGGTTCTCCCTGAACCGCCTTCTGGATCGGCATGCCTGGCCTTTGAGTCAAAAGCGATCTGCATCTTAAACGCAGCGTCCGGGGCGAACTTGAGCGGTGCCAGGATGGTTGCTGCATCCGTGCTGCGTTGCGCGAGCACAATTTCGCCGCTCTCACCCAGCCCGCGAGTGTCACGGCTGAATGTGTAGATCGAATCCGCATTGATCTGGATGGCGACCACGCCGATAAACCGGTGGACGTCGTAGACTGGAGCGGCGATGAAAGAGGCCGGGCGGTTGGAGGGGGCATAGTATTTGAAGTCGGAGAAGGCCACGTCGAGCAGGGTGAAGGCGCGCTTGAAGGCTGCGGCCAGCCTCGCTTTCCCGGTAGGGGCCGTTGAGCAGATTGGTGCCCAGAGTATCCTCGCCAGCCAGAGTCAGGATGATGTCGCCATCGGCGGCGATGAGGAACAGAGCGTCGTCGCCCGAGTTCTCTTTGAGGGTGTACAGATAGGGCTGGATCCGTGCTGTGGCCTGCTGGTAGTCAGGCGAGCCGATGCCGGAATCGTGAAAGATCGGTTCCAGCCGGGCGATCGACTCGGCCACCAGGGGACTGCTGGCGAGGATTGAGATGTCCTGCTTGCGCTCCAGGAAGAAGCGGTTGATGAGGGCGGCCCCTGGCTTCGGCGGCGGCAGTGAGATCGTCGAAGGTCTGGCGGTAAAGTGTCTCTCGGGCAGTGGTGAAACCGAGCACAGTGATCAGCAGCAGTGGCAATAGCGCCACCGCCAGCACTGTCGTGAGGAGACGGGGGTAGAGACCCCGGGACAGCGGCCAGCGGCGCTTCATGGGGTGGTCGCCTTGGGGGCCTGCCAGTTGCCCTGCCAGCGCCGCTGCAACTGATCCAGAAAGCGGTTCCACTCCGGCGCGGTTGCGCGACAGCGGATAGGGGTTGGGTTGACTGGGGCGGCCGGCGCTCCAGACGATATCGAAATCACCCTCGCTGTTGATTCGGCCGATGCGCGGCGTCTTCCAGAGGTGGCGGCTGATCCGGATCGACGTAGACCATGCCGCTGGGGGCGTCGAATGCCTGGTTGAGGATCATTGAGCGCACCACCTCTACATTGGCGGTATGCGCCTCCCTGACCGCCGCGGCCCATAGCTGCACCGCCAGATAGCCGGCTTCCATCGGATCGGTGATGCGCCGCCCGGCGCTGTAGCGTTTGCGGAAGCGCTCGATGAAGGCCTGATTCGCCCCGTTTTCGATGCTCTCAAAGTAGTTCCAGGCGGCGTAGTCGCCGGCCACCTGCGGCAGGCCGATGAACTCCAGCATATTCTGCGTCGATGCTGAAGGAGAGGGTGGGGATCTGTTCGGTGCTGATGCCAGCGCGGCGCAGGGCGCGGAAGAAGCTGATATTGCTGTCGCCAGTGATGGTGTTGAGGATCACATTTGGGCGGGTCTTGCTGATTTCCTCCACCAGTTTATCGACCTGGTGCCCTCCCAGTGGCAGATAGTATTCGCCGACGATCTCGCCACCGAGCGCGCTGCTCAGGTCGCGGATAATGGCGTTGGCGGTGTGGGGAAAGATAGAGTCAGATCCCACCAGGAAGAGCCGCTGGCCGCGGTTGTCGAGCGCCCATTTGACCGCCGGGATGATCTGCTGGTTGGGTGCTGCGCCCCAGGTAGATGATGTTGGGTGATTGCTCCAGCCCCTCATACTGTACCGGGTAGAAGAGCAGATGGTTGTGGCGTTCCACCACCGCCTTGACCCGTTTGCGGCAGCCGGAGTTCCAGCAGCCAAACAGGGCGGCGACCTGCTCCTGGGTGATCAACCGCTCTGCCTCGCGGGCGAAGGTAGGCCAGTCAGAGCGGCCATCCGCCTCGATCGCCTCCAGCGGTCGGCCGAGCAGACCACCAGCGGCGTTGATCTCCTCCACCGCCAATTTCATTGCATCCGCCACCGGACGTTCGCTGAGAGTCATGGTGCCAGTGAAGGAGTGCAGGATGCCAATGCGGATCGGCTCCTGAAACGGGCGTTGGTCAGTGTAGAGATACCAGAGCCCGAGTGCTGTCGCGCTCGACAGCAGCAGGCTGAGCAGGGTGGCGTAGCGTTTCATAGAAACTGCTTAGCAAAGTGCTCTGTTGGAACGGGGCGGCCCAGCAGGTAGCCCTGGCCGTAGGGGCAGTTGTGCTGGAGCAGAAACAGCCGTTGCTGTTCGGTTTCTATCCCCTCGGCGATGACCCGCAATCCCAGACTCTGGCTGATGCCGATCACCGCTGAGGCAATCGCGGCGTTACCCGGGTCGCCGGGGATGTCGTGGATAAACGACTGGTCGATCTTAAGCCGCTCCACCGGCAGGCGTTTGAGGTAGGCCAGCGAGGAGTAGCCGGTGCCGAAGTCGTCGATGGAGAAGGTGATGCCCAGCGCACGCAGGGCGTTGATCTGTTCCAGGATTGCTTCCGACGCATCGATGAACAGGCTCTCGGTGATCTCC
>AASF01001869.1 GCA_000168735.1 Candidatus Endoriftia persephone str. Hot96_1+Hot96_2
AGAATCGCCTTGATCCTCGATCTGCTGGCCGTTGGCGATGTGCTGGCGGAACATGCCGTATTCGTAGCGCAACCCGTAGCCGCGCACCGGCAAGCCGCAGGCTGGCGCAGCTGTCGAGGAAGCAAGCGGCGAGCCGCCCCAGTGCCACCGTTGCCGAGGCCGGCGTCGGGCTCGCTCTCACGGATCTCCTCCAGCGATACGCCCAGATCGTAGAGGGCCTTGTACGACTGCTGAGTGAGATCCAGGTTGAGCATGGTGTTGCTTAGGGCACGCCCCATCAGGAATTCGAGTGAGAGGTAAAAGGTGCGTTTGCAATCGCTCTCTTCGTAGGCGCGACGGGTGGTCTTCCAGGCGCTCGATGAGACGGTCGCGCAGTGCCAGCGCTAGCGCTTTGTAGGGGTAGTGGCTCGATTTGCAGGTTGGTCGTCGCGACCGAGGGTGTGAGCGAAATAGCGGCGAAAGTCATCCGCGATCGCCTTGGTCTCCATGGCCCAGCGGAGGCAGTTCAGTGAATTCTGCGAAAATTGGTTGGAATACACANTGGGTTTCAGTTTGGCGGTGGCCTTTTTCTGACATGGCTTGACTGCACCAATATGCTTAACGAAGCGCGTATTATGCAGCGGTCTCTGATGCTAAACCAGAAACTATGTCACCGGTAAGTGATTGCATGTATCACAGTTGTTAGGGCTGCTTCTCAGTGATGCCGAGATTGCCGGAGAAGCCAGGGCTGGCGCCTTCCGAGAGGCGGATCTTCAGCGATAGGTTGTTGCGTGAGTCGGCGTGGCTGAGGGCCTCCTCCAGGCTGATCCGCTCCTCCCGGTAGAGCTTATAGAGCGACTGGTCGAAGGTCTGCATGCCGCGTTCTGTGCCCTGTTCCATCGCCTCTTTGATGCCGTGGATGTCGCCCTTCTGGATCAGCTCAGAGATGTAGCTGGTGAGTAGCAAGATCTGCTACTGCCGGCAGGCGCTGGCCGTTGACGTTGCGCACCAGGCGTTGTGAGATCACCGCCTTGAGGTTGAGTGAGAGGTCCATGTAGAGCTGCTGCCGGGCGGTGTCGGGAAAGAAGTTGATGATCCGGTCGAGGGCCTGATTGGCGTTGTTGGAGTGCAGGGTGGAGAGGCAGAGGTGGCCAGTCTCGGCGTAGGCGATGGGCGTATTTCATCGTCTCCATGTCGCGGATCTCGCCGATCTGGATCACGTCAGGGGCCTCGCGCATGGCGTTCTTTAGGGCATTTTCATAGCTGAGAGTATCTATGCCAACCTCGCGCTGGTCGACGATCGACCGCTTGTGGGTGTAGAGGTATTCGATCGGATCCTCGATGGTGAGGATGTGGCCATACATGTTCTGGTTGCGGTGCTCGAGCATCGCCGCCAGGGTGGTCGACTTGCCCGAACCGGTGGCACCGACCACCAGGATCAGGCCGTGCTTCTGCAGGATCAGATCCTTCAGGATGACCGGCAGATTGAGCTGTTCCACCGGCGGGATCACCCCTTTGATGTAGCGGATCACCATCGCCACATCGCCGCGCTGTCTGAAGACATTGACGCGAAACCGCCCCAGTTTGCTGATGGAAATGGCCATATTGCACTCCAGCGTCGCCTCGAACTCGTGTATCTGATCGTCTGACATCACCGAGTAGGCGAGCTTGCGCACCTGGCCGGGCTGCAGCGGGGTGGAGCCGATCGGACGGCAATCCCCCTCGGCCTTGAGGTTGGGTGGTGCGCCAGTACTGAAGAAGAGATCCGAGCCGTTTTTCTGCACCATGAGTTTCAAGTAAGGGACGATATCCATCAAAGATTCCTTGTTGCTGTGATTGAGGCTGGCGGGGGAGGTATCGCTTCCCTATAGTGCCTTGCTGTCCCATGCTTATCGGCGGTTTTTCTCTGGAGTGTAGGAGATTTTTTCATGCAGCCATCACTAATTCGACTGAGCGGGCTGAGTATCTATCCGGTGAAATCCCTCGGCGGGATCGATCTGCAGCGTAGCGAGCTGGACAGCTTTGGTCTGCACTACGATCGCCGTTGGATTGCTGGTGGATCAGGCCGGTCACTTTCTCAGCCAACGGGCGCCTGCCGCGTATGACCCTGATCCAGCCGGCAATTGAGTCGGATCGGCTGCTGCTACGGGCCGATGGTCAGCAGCCGTTGTCACTACCGCTGCACCCTCAAGGGGATGAGTGGATCGAGGTGCAGGTCTGGGAGGATCGTTGCCGGGGGCTAGTTCTGTGGTGCGGAGGCCGATCGGTGGTTGAGTGAGTTTCTGGAGATCCCCTGTCGACTGGTCTACATGCCCGACTCGACCCGCCGCCAGGTCGATCCTGACTATGCTCTCAGCTCGAGATCACACCGCCTTCTCCGATGGCTTTCCGCTACTACTGATCTCGCAGGCCTCGCTGGCTGATCTCAACCGGCGTTTGCCAGGTTGCGCTGCCGATGCGCCGTTTTCGTCCCAATCTGGTGGTCGATGGCTGCACGCCCTATGCGGAGGACCGGTGGCGGCGGATCAA
>AASF01001868.1 GCA_000168735.1 Candidatus Endoriftia persephone str. Hot96_1+Hot96_2
GCTTATTGTTAAGCTGGTCAGCCAGATTGGCAGTCCGATCAATGAACCAAAAATCGTGGATCTTCGCCTGCAACACAGCACAAGTTGGAATTTTCTATCTAAACCCAGACAAGACATTTACTCTTGTCAAAGGAGCCTCTGATTAAGTCTGGACGAAGTGGATTATGACTCAGAATATTCAGATTCAATGCACAAATCGCACGTAAAGCTATCGCTCCTCCCCTACATCCCTGTAGGGGGATAGCTGGCCATTGCGAACGACTGCATGAATGCAGGAGGTAAAGCAACGAATGGAGCAGTTGCCGAGATTTCCCAGGCAGAAGCTAGATATTCTGAACACAAGATACGAGTTCATGGCTTGATCAGAGGCTCCCTAAAATACACTTGGCGCGCACCTCTCAACAAAGCCTGATGCGGATCATTGACGAGCAGTATCTGAGAACCCCGTTTTTTGGTTCCAGGCAGATGACCGACTGGCTGCGCCTGAATGGGCATCAGGTCAAGCGCAAGCGGATCCAGCGGCTCATGTGTATCATGGGCCTGGAAGGCACAGTACCAGGGCCACACACGTCGAAGCCCCACCCGAAAAACAAGGTCTATCCGTACCTGCTGAGAGGACTGGTACTCCGCCATTCCAATCTCGTGTGGTCTGCCGACATCACCGTCATCCCGATGCCGCTTGGCTTCATGTATCTGGTGGCAATCATCGACTGGTACAGCCGCTACGCACTTACTTGGCGATTATCCAACACCATCGATACGCCGTTCTGTCTGGAGGCACTCGATCATGCACTGTCACATGCCCATCCGTGTATCTTCAACAGCGACCAAGGGCGCCAGTTCACCAGCGTTGACTTCACCGGCCGGCTGCTGGAAAACCAGATCCTGATCAGCATGGACGGCCGCAGCCGGGCATTGGATAATGTTTTTATTGAACGACTCTGGCGCAGCGTCAAGTACGAGGATATCTATCTGCGTGAATATGGCTCTGTGCCAGCACTCGAACAGGGGCTGACGGCGTATTTCCGGTTCTACAACCAGGAACGCCCGCACAGCTCGTTGGATGGCCGGACCCCGGCCTAGGTTCATGTATCAGTCCTGCCCAGGCAGGACTGATCATGCTTTTTCAGGCGCCAGATCTTTACTTATTTTCACCCTGACGCTGTCCAACGATTGGGAGCCACTTCAGTCAGGCTGTCGTCATCACCTGTCAGACCTGTACGTTGACGCATCAAATCCGAGAAATCACTTGCGGTTCCCTTGCCCAACACAAACCCTGAATCATTTACCGCCTTCATACTCTTTTTGGCATAGTTTGCACATCAACCCCCTGCTCCGTAGCCAGTTTCACAAAACCATTATGAAATCCTTCTTCTGCAAGCATACCGCCAAAATCAAACAGTACAGCACATATAATTGTATCAGTCACAATAGTTACGAGGTTTAATGAAAAATAAACAATTTTTCGCATTATTCATCTGTATTCATCTCATGCCCCCCAGTTCCATGACTTTACGATAGATTTATCTGGCAGAGAAAGAAATTCAACCTTCATTTCAGGCAGACTTAGTATTCCGCAAGCATTGTTAAAACAGGTACTACCCGGGTTAATGAGTAATACATCACCAAGTTGTTCCGCATAAACCTGGTGAGAATGGCCAACAATCAGAATATCATATTCAAATCCCGCCAAAGCTTGAGTCCAGATTTCCTTTTGTTCAGAAACCACCCCCCCTTTTTCATCCAGCAACTTGATTCCATGCCTATCATGAGTCGGTGGGCGGGAATGAACCATATACAGGCTTTTACCTTCAATTGTAAATTCTAGCGCANGCGGTAATTGCGCAATCCATGACTCAGCAGGCGTTCTATCGTCCT
>AASF01001867.1 GCA_000168735.1 Candidatus Endoriftia persephone str. Hot96_1+Hot96_2
GCCCTTGATCCGCTCCAGACCTTCCCCTGATTCCAGCGATACTTGCATCAATCTCGTCTCCTGGCAGCGCAGGCCACCTCACAATTTTAAAGTCTCTAAGTTGAATTCAGATCGAACCCCGTAACCGGGATTATGATAAATTTGGTGCGAAAGGGGAGACTCGAACTCCCACGGGTTGCCCCACTGGAACCTAAATCCAGCGCGTCTACCAATTCCGCCACTTTCGCATATCCGCACTTCCGGCGTAGAATCGTGCATTATATCCACATATTGACAGCGCATCCACGCCGGAAGTCACACCAGGATCGTCAACTGGGCTCGATCCGGTCGACCCTCTGGAAACCACGCGGCAATTTGTTGCCACGACGTCCCCGCTCACCCTGATAGCTATCAAGATCGGATGACTTCAGGGTGATATGGCGCTTGCCCCGCATAAGCAGTAAGCGCGCCCCCTGCCGGCACCACCGCCAGGGCAATTACAAACTCCTCGCGCGACGCCACTCGCTTCGGCGGGATCCCGATAATCTTGTTGCCCTTGCCGCGATTCAGCTCGGGGCAACTCCGCCCAGCGGGAAGACCAGCATGCGACCCTCATTGGTGATCGCCACCAC
The DNA here is from genome assembly GCA_000168735.1 of Candidatus Endoriftia persephone str. Hot96_1+Hot96_2. Lineage (GTDB taxonomy): Bacteria > Pseudomonadota > Gammaproteobacteria > Chromatiales > Chromatiaceae > Endoriftia > Endoriftia persephonae. Next base: position 612 of record AASF01001867.1, read on the forward strand.
CCGCTCACCATCCGGATCATGCACCGGTAGCGGCGGCAGCACCTTCGCCCCCTTCGGCAGAGTCAACAGCACCTTGGCCTGCCTTGTTCTTCGATTGCATCACCTCGAGCTGTACACGGAAGCCGTAGCCCGCATCCGAGGCGAGCAGATACCACTGTTTGGCATCACCGCCGAGCACCGCACAGAAGCTGGTCCCCAGCCGGCGGCGCAAGGCGACCGGTCAGCGGCTCACCCTGACTCCGCGCCGACGGCAGGGTATGTGCCGGCAGCGCGTAGCTGCGCCCGCTGGAGTCGAGAAACACCGCAGCCTGGTTGCTGCGCAGCTGCGCCGCAGCGAGATAGTGATCACCCGCCTTGGTAGCTGAGCCCGGCGGGATCGATCTCATGCCCCTTGGCTGGCGCGCACCCAACCCTTCTCCGAGAGTACCACCGTAACCGGCTCGCTGGGGCTCAGATCGGTCTCGGAGAGTGCCTCCGCCGCCGCCCGCTCGACGATAGGAGAGCGGCGTTCGTCACCAAACCGTTCCGCATCGGCCTCAATCTCCTTACGGATCAGGGTGCGCAGGCGTTGCTTGGAGCCGAGGGTCTTCTGCAGCCCAGTCGCGCTCCTGCTCCAGCTCATCCTGCTCGCCGCGGATTTTGAACTCCTCCAGCTTCGCCAGGTGGCGCAGCCGCAGATTGAGGATCGCCTCGGCCTGCCGCTCGGAGAGAGCAAAGCGGCGCATCAGCTCCGCCTTAGGGTCATCCTCATAGCGAATGATGGCGATCACCTCGTCGATATTGAGGTAGGCGATCATCAGACCTTCGAGGAGATGCAGCCGATCCAGCACCTGATCGAGCCGATATTGCAGCCGCCTAGTCACCGTCGCGGTGCGAAAACGCCAGCCACTCCCGCAGCAGGCTCAGCAAATCCTTCACCTCAGGGCGACCATTGGTGCCGATCAGGTTGATATTGACGCGATAGCTGCGCTCCAGGTCGGTACTAGCGAACAGATGCGACATCAGGCGCTCTACATCGATCCGATTGGAGCGCG
>AASF01001866.1 GCA_000168735.1 Candidatus Endoriftia persephone str. Hot96_1+Hot96_2
GATCCACAAGCAATGAATAAGCTGTTGCAACAGGCGGAGCAGATCTGCCAAGAACGCGGCGTGCGCTTCACAGCGCAACGGCGCCAAGTATTGGAGATCGTCTGTGCTGCACGGCAGTCCGCTGGGAGCCTACGAGATCCTCGACGCGATGCGCAAGAGCAGCGGCCGCACCGCACCACCCACCGTCTACCGCGCCCTAGAGTTTCTCAAGGCGCAGGGGCTGATCCATAAGCTCGAAAGCCTGCACGCCTTTGTCGGCTGCAACCATCCTGACCACCCCCATGCCAGCCAGTTCCTAATCTGTAGCGAGTGCGGCGGCATCGACGAGCTGGAGGATGAACAGGTCAGCCAGAGCCTACGCCAAGCCAGCCGTGCCTCGGGCTTCACCCCGCAGCGCCGCATTGTCGAACTGATCGGCACCTGCGAAAGTTGCAGCCGGGGGCAGTCTGACAAACGCCAGTGACTACCTTTTCGTGAAGCGAAATCATCGGAGACGCAGTTGGAAGGAGCCCCATAACGATCCTCACCAAGCAATTCTTGCCCGCAATTGCCATCTGCAGCGTCTCAAACTCTGTCTTCCGCAAAGTGTTAAGGCGCCTGGGAAGAAGAGCGCCATCCCCAATCATCCCTTTATCAGTGGCCTGGCCCGGCGCACAGCTCTCCTGCTGAGCTTCCGTGTAACGCCTCCCCGGAATGCTGCGCTCAGCACAGCCTATCTCCATACCCAGGATGGCAAGATCGATCTGAAGATCGTGGATACGACAGCCATGCAGCAGGAGCTGGTCTTCGATGTCGACCGGATGATGGCGGAGCTGGATGCCCTGGGGAAGATCACCCTGGAGGGTGATCTTTTTCGATACCGCCAAGGCCACCCTGAAACCCAAATCCAAGGCTGCACTGGAGCCAGTCCTCAACCTGTTGAACAACTATCCTGATCTTGGTGCTTGAAAGGTTGCCAAGGAACAATACTCGACAGTCAAGGCAAGGCTAAAGCCAATCTGGATCTCTCGAATCACCGTGCTGCGAGTGTACGGCGCTGGCTGTTGGAGCACGGCGTTCAAGCAGGATCGCTTATTGGCCCGGGGTTATGGTGAAGATCATCCGGTGGCTGACAACGGCACCTCGGAGGGACGGGCAAAGAATCGACGGGTGGAGCTGATCAAGAAGGCGGGTGGCAAGAGCCAGCGCATCATCGCCCTGTTACACCCCTACCCCGGTTCGGTGTTGCTCAAGGCGGAGGGGCCTGTCGAGGGCGATGGACTGCAGCAGGTAGTGGCCCAGTTGTGGATGATAGAAAGCTCTGCCGAACCAGTGGTGATTATATTCCCTTGCCTTGCGCTTTTCCCCCGTAGGGTCTTATCCAAGGCATGACTCTCCCAGCTGATCCAGCTGCTGTTGATACTCTGCGAAGTTGGTCTCTGTTATTAGCATTGACATTTGTCAAAAGAATTGAAATTTCAGCGATTGAATATACAAAACTGGCAGTGGTAGTATCGGCCCCTAATTCCACAGATTTGATGTGTGAATTCCCGACGTTTTTACTGCGGAACCCCCCCCGGCCATGCCGGACGAAGCAGCCGATAGACCGAGGTTGACGGAGTTGGTGTCCGGGTTTGCAGTCTGGGGCCGGAGTCGGGACGACTTGGGTTTGAATGTGGCACGGGTGGAGAAATCCCTATGAGTGGCGAACAGCAAAAAGAAGCCGGATAGCGAGAGCAAGGCCGTGAGCAATGCCGACAAACAGGGGCAACCCCAGGCGCGCATGGTCACCGTATCCATCATGGGCAAAACCCGCTCAGGGTTCCCGAGGACGCCACGATCATGCGGGCCATCGAACACAGCGGCCAGCAGATCATCCGCGGCGCGGGCTGTCGCGAGGGCTTCTGCGGCGCCTGCG
>AASF01001865.1 GCA_000168735.1 Candidatus Endoriftia persephone str. Hot96_1+Hot96_2
TCACGACCAGCCTCTATCTGGGCCTGCCATTGCTATGGAGCGGGATGATGGCGTGGGCGGGGGTGAAGATCGGAAGAACGATCGAATCAGCGACAAGCCCGCTCAAGCCCCCTGCACAGAAGAAGCAGGGAAANGGGCGTAANTTGGAAAAACTCTTGCGACAAAAGGAGCAAGACGCTAATCGCGCTCGTACCACCCATAGGGGGCAGTGCCGTCATCTAGTTTCCGGTACGGTAGTTCAATATACCGCCGTGAACAGCATGATTGGTCGCGTCGTTGGTGTCAGACACTGTGGTGCCTTCTGCCAGTAAACCCACAAGACTAGCAAGAAAGCGGACCATGGCGACAAGCAAGGCCCAGGCAGTACGGAAAATCCGTCCGACATTGTTTAAGGTTCCGGTTGGCATGACTATTCCTCTTCAAACTCCGCATTGCTGAAGCGTAGCACGTTGCAGTTTTCCTTTACGGTGTGCTGAAGTTCTTCATCAAAGCCAGCGTTGCTCTTACCTAGATGCAACTCAGCCAAAACTTAAAAAAAAAGAATTATAGATTCTGCACTATGCGGTTCAGGATCACCGCTTCATTGTAGCCAACAGACGTTCCTGTAATATAATCTGACCAACCCTCGTGGTAAATATCTCGATAAATACGAACAATTGATTGACCGGCGTTAAACGGTTTTATATCGATAAAAAATTGGTCTTTCCATTTGGCGTTGGGTTTTGGTTTCTCATAGTTCTCGCATTTCAACGAAGAAAACAATTCCGGCGGCTTGTGCGCACGATAAACGTAGTCAGTAGACAAGAGTCCTTCTCTTCGATTTCGATATTCCCAGCGGTATCCGAATTCCGAAATCATATTTTCGACAATTTTGTATATTTTCTGCGGCTCTGCATTGTAAACCCGGCAAAAGACCGCTGAATCGTACGCGAACGCGCGTAGATCGTTCGTCTCGAATATCCACACGAATGTCTCGGAAGCCTCGCCGCGCTCCTTCGTACTTGCCAGCCGCGATACCCTCACGCCATGCAGAGCCCCATGTCGTTAGGTAAGAATCAGGATTAAATTTCAGCGAAGCGTCTGAGCTTGAGACGTTCTGGCAGCCGGGCACTAATGGGCCCTCGCCATCGCCGATGGAAGTTCTCACCAGTGGCGCTCCAGGCCCAGGACCACAACCTGCAAGCCAGGGCCATAAGCAATACTAATGTGTATATAACTCTAGCCTTGCGCTGCGCGGCTTGGCCGTGTTTGGACCAATGGCTAGTGATCATTCTTGCGAAGATCCTCTTTTTCCCACGACAGATCAGGGGGGGGCATCATGCTCTTTTGTTAGCTCCAATATCACAGTATACTTAAATATGGATTAATTTTATCAGCCAAATGCCTACGGAACGGAGCGGGATGGACGGTCCATTGGTGGGGAAATCGGGATGATTGATGACAAAGTCTTCCCTGGTTTTTTCCCCGTCATTCATGCGCTATTCAGCTAATGGGGCGTAATGTGGAGGGGAAAATGAAGCAACACGCGTACAAATGGCGGAGCTGCGATGCGTGAGAAGAGGCAGATGTGTCGAACCATGTATCCTAGGCTATTGTTAACCGCGTAGACTGGCCGGGTTGAGCGCGACCTCAGCGCTTTCTCGTGTGTGATTGTCTCGAAAAAGGGGGAAAAATGGGAACCGGAAAAACGCTATGGCGCGCAGAGAAGGATAAGCGAGGCAATCTCCAGTGGAAAGAATTCGAACCGCTAGACCCTGAAGCGACAATCAAGAAGCTTGACCCGAAGAAGCGCGCTCACCAGTTCGCATCGTCTGACGGTGTCGAACAGACCGCGGACGAAAAGGCGCTGACTTCTTATGAGATTGACATGCTTGAGGATGTCAATCACCATCTGCTCGGCTTGCAGACTTGGCATAGTCAGGCATCAACGGAGATGGTCAGTGAGATCAACGAAACCGCAGAGGCCACCACCCTTCAGGAGCATTTTGACGCAATTGCCGCACACTTTCGCGCAGGTATCCGGCAGTTGGCAAACAATTTCCGTCACGACCCACGAAAACTTACTTCGTGAGATGGTCATCGCTCGCAAAGATCTCGCTATCTTCAAGGATCAAAATGAGATCGATAGGCAACGTGCAGAGTATCCGGAAAGCCAGTTGCTTCATTTCGCTTGGATTTTCATGGCGCTTGTCGCAGAAGGCGTAGCAAATTCAAGCTTTTTCCCCCAGGATCTTGGACTACTTGGCGGGTTCATCACCGCCGTAGGTGTGTCGATTGGGAATGTAGCTATCTCCGTAATTACTGGCGCACTCTTTATCCGCAATCTAAATCACATCAAGGTCTCCCGAAAACTGCTCGGCGGTTTTGGGATCCTCATATGTTTGTTCCTAATTGCGACCCTGCATTTGTCGGTTGCTCATTACCGCGAAGCGGTGGCTCGCAATCCCGATGAACACCTATTCAGCGTTCTACCTCAGGTTTGGTCAAATCCATTCGGCATACAAGATATGGAGTCCATCGTACTGATTATTATTGGCGTCGTAATCAGTGTTCTCGCCATATACAAAGGATATACGTGGGACGATCGTTATCCTGGATTTGGTAGCGCCTACCGTGCATGGAAAGATCGCATGGATCGAGGTTAATGAACATATGAAACAAACTAAACACAATGCCATGGAGGTATTCAACCGCGCCGAACAAGAAACGTTGGATGTGCCTAAGCAACTGCGCTTTCAGGAGACCAAGCTATTGGGAGTTCAGGGTCAGATTGATGCCTATTTTTCTTGTTTCGCCACCTACTACGAGCGTGCTGAACAAACAGCCCATTCGCTGATTGTTACGTTTCGGCAAACGCTACAGAAAGTGCTGGAAAACCCGAGTCGTTTTCCTTTAATCAAAGATAACATCGCAAAAGCATTGCGTTCCCATTGACCCCCGCGACGAACGTTCGAAGGTCGAGACGCTGTTCGCTCAAAAGCTC
>AASF01001864.1 GCA_000168735.1 Candidatus Endoriftia persephone str. Hot96_1+Hot96_2
TTGATCATCAACGGCACCGCCGCCGGGCTGCAGGGTTCAGTGCCACAGAATCCCCGATAGCGTGCTGGCAAAGGGCGGCTGGTGCTACGACATGCTCTACAGCGACCAGGTCACTGCTTTCCAGCAGTGGGGTTACGACCACAAGGCGAGCCGCGCTCTGGATGGACTCGGCATGTTGGTGGAGCAGGCCGCCGAATCGTTCCGCCTGTGGGCGCGGCATTCTGCCCCACACCAAATCGGTGATCGCCCAGCTGAGAGGCTAGAAAGCCTCTCAGCGGCATTCCTACGGCTTACCCAGCCGATGCCGCCCGGCCAGCCGCACATAGTGTTGCGCGGAGTAGTCCAGAAACTCCCGCTCCTGCTCGCTCAATGGGCGCACCCGACGCGCCGGCGAACCGACCCACAGATAGCCCCCTTCGAGGTGCTTGCCAGGCGGCACCAGCGAGCCTGCACCAACCATGGCACCGGGTTCGAGCATCGCGCCATCAAGGATTCTTGCCCCCATGCCGATAAAGCAGCCATCGCCAATCGTGCAGGCATGCAGGATCGCCTGATGCCCCACCGTCACCCGGTCGCCGATCAACAGCGGCAGCCCGCCCGGCAGATAGGCGCTGTCGTGGGAGACATGCAGCACCGAACCATCCTGGATGTTGCTTGCGGCGCCAATAGTGATACGGTGCACATCGCCACGGAGCACACTCATCGGCCAGATCGACGATTGCGGACCGACACTCACATCACCGATGATCACTGCGGTCTCATCCACCCAGGCGTCGTCGTCGACCTGGGGGGTGCGGGATTCGAACGAGCGGATATTATTAGGCATAGAACTCTTTCAGCTGGGGGAACACAATGGAGATTTGTACTGTTCGTCTTGATCGGCATGATCATCGCTGTCGTACTCTACGGGATCATGATCTACGACAACCTGGTTCGGCTCAAACACGGCGTCAGCAAGGCCTGGTCAAACATCGACATCCTCTTGAAACAGCGCCACGACGAGCTACCAAAGCTGGTCGAGACCTGCAAACAGTACATGAAATTTGAGCAGGAAACCCTGGAAAAAGTGATGCTGGCGCGCGCTGCGGTGTTCAAGGCCCGGGCAAAAGGGCGACGTGGGGGCAGTTGGCGCTGCTGAGAGCGAACTGCGCATCGGCCTTGGCAATCTCTTCGCAGTAGCGGAGAACTACCCAGATCTGAAGGCTAACGATTCCTTCCTGCACCTGCAGTCACGCATCACCGGACTGGAGAACACCATCGCCGATCGGCGTGAGTTCTACAACGAGAGCGTAAATAACAGCAACGTTCGCATCGAACAGTTCCCCGATGTAATCATCGCCGGCATGTTCCATTTCAAATCGGCCGAACTACTAGAGTTCAGCGGGGCAGAGAAGCAGGACGTGAATATGGGCGCACTGTTTAGCTAGCACCATGCACCACGACATCCTCACCATGCCGGAACTGACGTTCTGGATCTGGGTGAACAGCTTAGCGCTGCTCTGTCTCGCCGCTCTCTGGTTCGCCTTCCGCAACCTCTCCCGCGCACGCATCATCGAAGACACCCCCACCTCGTTGATCCGCTCCGCCCATCAGGGCTATGTCGAGCTGAACGGCACTGCCGCAACGATGCAGGGGGAGCCGATCCTCACCCCACTGACCCACGTCCCACTGCTGCTGGTATCGCTACCGCATCGAACGCCGCCACGAAAAAGGCTGGCGCACCTCCCAGCAGGGCAGCAGCGATGGTCTGTTCCTGATCAAAGATCCCACCGGCCAGTGCATCATCGACCCCGACGGGGCGCAAATCACCCCCAGCGAGCGGCAGGTCTGGTACGGTGGCTCCAGCTTCGCCACCGCCATGCCAGCCCGTAGCGGCGGCTCCAGCCTCGCCGGCCTGTTCAGCGCCAGCCCTCTCGCTGGGTGGACAAGGCCATCTGGGTGAGCACTACCGCTACACCGAAGAGACCATCTACCCCGGCGATCCGCTCTATGCCATCGGCCTGTTTAAATCCTTTGACGAGACCGACCGCCAGGCGCTGATCAAGGCGCACGCCAGCGACCTGCTGCGCCAGTGGAAGCAGGATCATCCCGAACTGCTAGCGCGTTTCGACCGCAACGGTGACAGTCGCATCGACCTGGACGAGTGGGATCAGGCACGCCGCCAGGCCCATCGCCAGGCGACCCGGGAGGAGGCCGCCGCCGACCGCCAGAACCTACACACTCTGAGCAACACCGGTACCAGCCGCCGCCCCTTCATCATCTCCAGCCATGCCGAATTCAAGCTCGTCACCCGCTTACAAGCGCATCGCCTTCGCCGCCATCAGCAGTTTTTTTCTCGCCGGCGGCATCGCCAGCTGGATGCTCGGCGTCCGACTGCTCAGCTGAACTTTGCTAGAATCGGCCGAACTCCAGCGGGTCCCACCACTGGGTCACACTCAAACAATCTCCAGAGCTGATCGAACCATGCGCCACCCGATCCTGATCCAGACCCTCATCCCTCGCCAGCCTGGCGCTGCCCCTGCAGGCCAAGGATCGCCCCTTCATCGATGAGGCCGATCCCCAGGCCCGCGATGACCTGGAGGAGACAGTCTGGAAGGAGCAGGCGACCAAGCTGCCCGAACTGCCCAAGGCAGAGTACCTGGTGGAGTTCCAGGTCGACGACCCCAACAGCCGCTTTCAGCTACTTCATCGACCGCAGCGCCCTGCAACTGGGCAAGGATGGCGTGACTCGCACCCTGATTGTGATCCGCTCCGCCAGCGGCGCCATCAACACCTCCTCTCGAAGGCTTCCATTGCGGCGAACGCCGCTACAAGGTCTACGCCTATAGCGGTAAAAAAGGCCTCAAGGCGGTCAAGCGAGCAAAGTGGAAGCGGGTGATGAAAAGCGGCTACGGCAACTTCCGCGACCCGCTCTACAGCCACTACCTGTGCGACATCCTCACCGGCCTCCCGTACACCCCCGAACAGACTATCCGCGCCATGCAGAGCAACCAGTCGCTGCAGGAACGCCCCAGCTTCATCGACGACTAACGGTCGGCTAAACCCGCGAATCCCCACGGGGACCAGGCAGCCAAAAAGCTATAGAATCGCCGCAGATTTCCCACGGGGCCTGTGCCCCGCTGACAGATTCCTTACGGAGCCTACCGAATGTCCAACGCCCTGCTCGAGATGGAAGGCCTGCCCGCCTTCTCCCGCATCACCCCTGATCTGGTCGAGCCCGCCATCGACCAGCTACTGGCCCACAACCGGGCCGAGACCGAACGGCTGCTGCAACAGCCAAGCCCCTTCAGCTGGCACAACCTGATCGAGCCGCTGGAGATCCTCGATGACCAACTCAGCCGCGCCTGGTCGCCGGTCAGCCACATGAACTCAGTGGTCAACAACGATGCGCTGCGCGCCGCCTACAATGGCCTGCCTGGCCAAAACTGAGCGAATATGGCACCGAGATGGGGCAGAACGCCGAACTCTGCGCCGCCTACAAGGCCGTCGCGGAGGGGGATGAGAGCCTCGATCCGGTGCAACGTAAACTGCTCGATAACGCCCCTGCAGGATTTTCATCTCTCCGGCGTCGATCTGCCCGAGCAGAAAAAGGCGCGTTTCAAGCAGATCAGCCAGCAGCTCTCCCAGCTCACCAGCAAATATGAGGAGAACCTGCTCGATGCCACCAACGCCTGGAGCAAACGGATCGACGACCCCGAGGCCCTGGCCGGCCTGCCCGAGTCGGCCCTGGCGCTGGCCAAGCAGACCGCCGAACAGCGTGGCGAGAGCGGCTGGCTGCTGACCCTGGAGTTTCCCTCCTATCTGCCGGTGATGAACTATGCTGATGACCGCGAGCTGCGCCGCGAGGTCTATGAGGCCTTCGCCACCCGCGCCTCCGATCAGGGCCCCCACGACAAAGCGTTCGACAACAGCGAGCTGATGGAGCAGATCCTGGCGCTGCGCCATGAGCAGGCGCAGCTGCTCGG
>AASF01001863.1 GCA_000168735.1 Candidatus Endoriftia persephone str. Hot96_1+Hot96_2
CGGCACTGCTCGCGCTGGTGGGGTGTGCGACAGCCAGTGCCCCGAAAGGTGACATGGCGGCTGGTACGGCTGCCGAGGCCAAGGCGGCAATCGCAGCCGCTGACAAGGCACGCAAGAAAGCGGCCGGCGTTGAGGGCGAGTGGCGCGACATCGGCAAAATGTTGAAGAAGGCCAAGAAGGCGGTCGAAAAGGGTGACTATGCTAAGGCAATGAAACTCGCTAAGAAGGCCAAACGCCAAGGTGAACTGGGTTATCAGCAGGCAGTTTCCCAAAAGGAACTGAAAATGCCGTCTTACCTGAAGTATTGATAACAGGCTTCCTGCAGGAGGAAATGCATAATGAAACATGCCAAGTCATTCGTGACACTCGCCCCTGGGGCTTACTCTCTCGGGCCTCGCCCTGGCTGATTCGGGCACCCACATCAGTGCTGGCCTGGAGTCTGTGGAGGTTCAGCACAAAACTAAGCTAGTCAAGATCGAGCGAACCGGCGATAAAAATTCGGTCATTCCAGCTACCTACGCTAAGAATGGCCGTCATTGCCCACCATTCTGTGGTGCAGCCAATAACGGTCGCCCAGGGGGTGGAGACTATAGGAGAGCTGGAGCTGCTCCGGCTATCTTAAGCGGATCGGTAGCGGTGATAGAACCGTGTTGGTAGTCGATTCTCGCAGCCCCGGAGTGGCTTGCCCGCGGCACCATCCCCCGGTTCGGTGAATATCCCCTGGAACCTGATCAGTGTTGACATGGCCGGCACCTTCGCGGTCGATGCTGAGGCAGAAACGCTCGCTACAATTCTGAAGGATCAGTTTGGTGCCCATCTGAGCAATGGCCAATGGGACTTCCGCAATGCCAAGACTCTGGTGCTCTTCTGCAATGGTCTCTGGTGTCCGCAGTCTGGCAACAACATCAAGACCCTGATTCGCCTCGGTTACCCGACCTACAAACTGAAATGGTACCGTGGTGGCATGCCAGGATTGGGTCAGTGCTGGTTTGACCACTGCCAATCACTGATAGGGATCCGGCTGGAAAAAGCGACCCGACCGGCTCTGTCGGTCGGGTTTTTTTCTGTCCGGCGTATGCGCATGCGAGTTTGCCGCTGAACACAGGGAGTGCATGAATGCCATCATCTTCAAGCCCAAAGCCTGCAGGCAGATCAAGCTGCTGGTCGATATCGCTGATTATGTCTGCCACTATCAAATCACCTCCGCCCGTGGCCCTGGATAACGCCCGTATCTGCCTGATGGCGGGGCTGGCGGCGGCGTTGAATGCACCGAGAGACCCTGAGGGCAGCAAAACTGCTGGGGCCGGTGGTGCCGGGCACCTTGGTGCCCCATGCTGCCCGAGTGCCCGGCACCCGCTTTGAACTCGACCCGGGTAAAAGCGGCCTGGGATATTGCTCTTCTGGTGGATTGGGCGGGTGACGAACAGATCTGCGCTGGCGGCCGGTAGTCTTGCCTGTCTTGGGCCGATTCTCAGCCTTGGCGACTATCAGAGTCGCAACGCCGTGGCTGTGGCCCAAGGGCACCCCGAAAAATACATTGAACAGACCTGGCTTCATCGCCAAGTCAAGGCGATGGAGATCCAAGGCGTGCCTCGCGCAGGACGACCCCATCAGTGAGCAGGTGCTAAGATCCGGTCTGCCTGCTGAAGCTGGCCACAGCTGCGGTCAGCGCGACCATGCTTGGTCTCGATCATCGCCAGGTGGTCGATGCCTTATCCCTGGCCTGGGCTGACGGGGCCTCGTTGCAGGTCGATCGGCACAGCACTAGCAACAGCACTCGGCAAGGGTGGGCCGCAGCTGATGCAGTCAGTCGCGGCCTGCAGTTGGCGATGCTGGTAGAGCGGGGGGAACAGGGCATTCCGCAGGTGCTGAGTTGTCCTAAATGGGGTTTTCAGGATGCACTTTTGGGCGGCGCTCCGATCAAGCGCCAACAGGCCTACGCCAGTCAGGTGATGGATGAACTGCTCTCCTCCGGTGAACAGCGGCAGAGGCTGGTTGCAGAGATTGAAAACCAATTCTGGAAGGCACTGAAGCTGCGTTTTGCCGAACGCCGGGCGTGTGGAATCTACAATCTCTGCCTCAATATTGGGGATCTGGAGACAACATCGGTCGATCAGTTTATTGAGATGCTGGTGATCTAAGGCGCCTCTGAACAAGTCATAAACTCGTATCTTGCGTCCAGACTTGTTCAGAGGCTCCCTAACTGTATTCGATAGCGATGATGCAGTAAGCGGTTATCCCGCCGGGCACTGCGATCTCCACCTCATCATCCAGCGAACGTTTCATCAGCCCCCGCGCCCAGTGGTGAATCCATGCTGATATAGTCGGCCTGATGGTCGATCTCATCAGGGCCAACAATCCGGTAGCGATGCGTCACGCCCTGCTCATCTTCAAGGGTCACCCAAGCGGCAAAGAAGACTTGCTGGCGGTTGCTGGGGGGCTGTTCGACCACCTTTAGCTCGGGGATACGCTTCTGTAGATAGCGGATGCGCCGGTCGATCTCCCGCAACTCCTTCTTGCGATAGATATACTCTGCGTTTTCCGAACGGTCCCCCTCCGCTGCCGCTGCAGAGAGCGCCTTCACTACCTCCCGCCGACGTTTCCAGAGCCCCTGCTCCTCGGCAAGCAGGCGCTGATGGCCATCAGAGGTGATATAGGGGGATTTGGGCGGGGCAGGGGGGCGGTATCTTCCCATCGATCTCAGTTTCTGGTTGATCTCCAGAGGGCATTTTACGGGATTCGCGGTGGTTTTTGAGTAATCATCCTCA
>AASF01001862.1 GCA_000168735.1 Candidatus Endoriftia persephone str. Hot96_1+Hot96_2
TTTAAACGAATTCGCCCTTGATCACGATCTCGCCTTCCCTGAGATCGAAGGCAGCCGCAGTGTCGGCATCATAGACTTGGGCGACCAGCTGGACCTCCAGGTAGTGATTGCCGGAACCCAGGGGTTCCCATCTCGCGGCGCTGTCGCTCCTTGGCCTTTTCCGAGACATCGGCCGGGTTGGCTCCGGCCATGCAGCCATGCTCCTCGGTGCGGAGCAGGTCGGCCTCGCTACCGTAGCCCTGCTCCACCGCCCAGGCGGCACCGCCAATCAGCATCTGGTCCATCTCGCGATGTGTCAGCTTTATAGTGCCTGTACTGCCCAGGCCCGCCGGGATGGCCACAGCCAGCAGGTCGGCCAAGGGCCTTTTTGTGGGGGCGCAACTGATCGAGCGTCAGACCGGTGTGCAGAGTGCGTACGCCACAGGAGATGTCGAAGCCGACGCCGCCGCCCGAGACCACACCACCTTCATCCGGATCAAACGCCGCCACACCACCGATGGGAAAACCATAACCCCCAGTGGGCGTCTGGCATGGCGTAGGCGGCCTGCTGGATGCCGGGCAGGCTGGCGACATTGCTGAGCTGTTCGAAGACCTTGTGGTCCCATGGCCTCGATCAGCGCGTGATCGGCATAGATGATGGCTGGCACCCGCATCTTGCCCTGGGGGCGCGATCCGCCAGGCGTAGGGTGATTCGGTGGCTAGGGGTCTGAATTCCATCTTTTCACTCCTTGCTACACGTCGACCACGCACTGCGCATGCCACAGGCCGTCTTCATCCAGCCATACACGCAACTCCGTGAAGGTCGCACCCTTGATCTCCACTACGGGCTGATGGCGGGCAATGTCAATCGGTTCGCCCCAGGCCTTGCCCTGCAGTTCATGATCACAGATCTTGACCTGGAAGCGTGTGAACAGCATGTGGCTGGGTCGCCATCTCGTAGATCAAGGCATTCAACCACTCGGTCAGCAGCAGCTCCTCGTCAGGGGCCGAGACATTGAGCTCTATCGTCTCACTGCCTGCCACCGTATCGGGCTCGACAATCACCGCCGTCATGGCCAGCGCGGCTTGTTCGAAGGCCTCGGCTAGAGTGTAGCCGCTACCACGCACGCCGATATCGGGCGACGTGGTAAAAATGCTCCCATGCTGGGTACGGACGACTCTTTCATCTAGTGCTCCCCGGTCAGAAGAACAAAGGCCCAAGGGAAAATAGCTCTTCATCCCCCAATCAGGCAGGTAGCGCCCGGCCACTGCTCCAGTACGTTCGACTTTTTGACTTGGGGCGGCGTGTAGAGCCCCCGAGACATGACAAGCTCCAGCTGTGAGTGCAATCCATCGGAGCTGGCAAAGTGGCGATCATCGGGCAGCTCATCCTTGATCAGGATGGCTCATTTTTCGATGCTACGCACCAATTCCATGATCCGCTTATTCTCCAGCCAAGCCTGGGTCGTCCAGATACTTACACAGCTGTTTTACCAGTTGATTATTGGTTTAATAGACCTTTCTCGCCCAAACTCCAGTAGATAGTAGCGGATACGCTCGAGGATCGACCTAGGCGCATCGCCTCCATCGGTCTCAACCTGGGGCGCCACCACCGCCACCAGTTCATCCAATTCCTACTGCGACGGGGTAACATCAGAAACTCCCAGAAGACGCAAAGTCAGGTGGGACTGCTTCAGTTTTAAGAGGTATTCGTACTACAACGCCGTCTACTCCGGATCTATAACGGCTATTCTACCCCCCCTTCAGTGGGCCACTGAACGGTTGCAGATACTGATATTATCCCTGGAAAATCACCTCATCACCCAGGCAGCTTGAATAGAATGGATAGTGAAACCCTGCTCCAACTCGACCGACAACATGTCTGGCATCCCTACAGTGCCATTGGTGCCGATCTGCCGGTGTTCCCGGTGGCCTCCGCTAAAGGGGTGCGGCTGCGCCTCAGCGACGGGCGCGAACTGATCGACGGCATGTCCTCTTGGTGGAGTGCGATCCACGGCTACAACCACCCGGAACTGAACCGTGCGGTGCAGGATCAGCTCAGCTCCATGTCTCACGTCATGTTCGGCGGGCTTACCCACCAGCCGGCGGTGGAGCTGGCGCAACGGCTGGTGGAGCTGACCCCCGAGCCGTTGCAGTGTGTCTTCTTTGCCGATTCCGGCTCGGTAGCGGTGGAGGTGGCGATGAAGATGGCCATCCAATACTGGCACGCCCGCGGTAAACCGTCGAAGCAGCGCTTTCTCACCATCCGCAATGGCTACCATGGCGACACCTTTGGCGCGATGTCGGTGTGTGATCCGGTCAACGGCATGCACGGGCTGTTTCGCGATGCCCTGGTGCAGCAATTTTTTGTCGACGCCCCGAGCCGCCCGTTTGGCGAGCCCTGCGACGATACGGACATGGCGCCGATGGCTGAGCATCTGGCGAAGGATCATCAGCAGATCGCCGCGGTGATCCTCGAACCGGTGGT
>AASF01001861.1 GCA_000168735.1 Candidatus Endoriftia persephone str. Hot96_1+Hot96_2
GGGCGAATTGAATTAGCGGCGCGAATCGCCTTGATCAAGCGCTCCCAGGCATCCCGTTGGAAACTATCCAGGGTGCGGCTCTTCCGGTTGGGAAAGGGGAAAGCCGAGTAGAGTTTGATTTGGGTGCCCTGGTCTTTCAGCAGGGCGCTGAGGTCGTGGATCATGGTGGCGGGCAGGGGAATGCTATCGGACTCGCTGTGGTGATTGATGGAGGCATTGAGTCCGCCCCTTGCCCACTACCTTTCCGATTACGTTGCGGGTGTAGTAGCTGCGCAGGGTCTTGAACTGGTTGACCATGGTCTTGGCCACCGCCAGGGCTTCCATTTCGGCATTCTGTTTTACCAATATCGGGATGTACCAAGTGACCAGTGCCAGTCCAATGGCGAAGACACCTAGAATCGGAAAAAAGAGTCCCCAAAACAGGCT
This sequence comes from Candidatus Endoriftia persephone str. Hot96_1+Hot96_2, assembly GCA_000168735.1. Classification (GTDB taxonomy): domain Bacteria; phylum Pseudomonadota; class Gammaproteobacteria; order Chromatiales; family Chromatiaceae; genus Endoriftia; species Endoriftia persephonae. Next base: position 427 of record AASF01001861.1, read on the forward strand.
TTTTCTCATGGCAACGCTCCTCCCCGCCCCACAGGTTTATGCACCTCATATGGTCGGCAGCGGCAGCGTATTCTTAAACTGGTCGGGTGCGAATGGATAAAAAAGGGTGCAGTGAAGCGTCGCCCAGTTTGCTGTCCAGACTTGATCAGGGGCTCCCTAAGTGACTCACACCCAGATGAGATGAAAAAAGAAAAGGTGGTCCGCACCTCGCAATGCACCGCCTATTTGCAACAGCGTAGAGTGATCGAGGTGGGCGAGATCGAGCAGATCTTCACCCAGCGCTATGATCTGCAAGAAGAGCTGCGAGGCGATGACAGGCAGATCCATAACGCCAGATGAGGCGGTGGATTCAGGTCCTGAAGTTTGTCGTCAGGGTCTCGAGCCGTTGCGCCACCCCTACCAATCCTGCGCCAGAGCGGGCGGTCTCCTGAGCAATGCGCGCGCTCTGTTCGGCCACCTGATTGATGGAGCTGATGTGTTGGTGGATCTCGTTGGTCGCAATGCTCTGCTGTTCGGCACTGGTGGCGATCTGGTTGTTCATCTCGGTTATCGAGTGGACCGAGTCGGCGATCGCTGTCAGGGATTCGCCGGTGCGGGCGGCCTGATCGACACTCTGTTCTGCTCTTTCGCGGCTCTCTTCCATGACTCGTACTGCCTCGCTGGTGCCGTTCTGCAGTTGTTCGATCATCGCCTGGATCTCGCTGGTGGACTCCTGCGTACGTCCCGCTAGGGTGCGCACCTCATCCGCCACTACCGCAAAGCCCCGTCCCTGCTCGCCTGCCCGAGCCGCTTCGATAGCGGCATTCAGGGCCAGCAGGTTGGTCTGTTCAGCGATTCCCTTGATCACGTCGAGCACAGAGCCAATATTGCCTGCATCCGTTTCCAGTCGGTGGATTACCTGCAGAGGCAGATTCAACTTCGGAGGCGAGTCCACTGATGCATTGGATGGATTTCTCGACAACATTTCTGCCTTCGTCGACGGCACTGTTGGCCTGACGTGCCGCCTCGGCTGCGTTGACGGCGCTGGTCGCAACCTGCTGCACACTGACTGCCATCTGATCCATCGCCTGGGCGACCTGGGCGGTTTTCGCCTGCTGACGTTGCATGCCCTCGCCAGACTCACGGGTGGCTTGAGAGAGTTGGCTAGCAGAGTCAGAGAGTTCGCTGATGGAGCTGTGGACCTGGCTAATCAGATTTCCCATCTGCGTGCGCAACTCAGACGCGGAGGTTGCCAGATCGCCAAACTCGTCATTACGCGGCTCGATGGTGACGGGGGTGAAGTCGCCACTGGCCAAAACGTTGCAGACAGATAGAGAGCTGCCGGGTTGGTCTGACGACGGTCTGCTGGATGATCAGGAGCATTGCAATCGCGACCATAGCGGTGGTGATTCCAGATAAAATCAGGCTCCAGACCATGGCCGACTCTCCATCCGCCTTGAGCGTCTGGGTCTTGTCCTGTGCATCGGCTGCGATCAGTTTGGCGGCCTCTATCAGTCGGTTGGTGGGAGGCCTGTCTATCCCCTTGACTGCCATGTCGCCCGCCTTGGGGTCGAAGCCAGTTGCCTTGAATTGTGCAAGGCCATTTCGATAGGTGGAGCGGAGGGCTTGATGGTCTTCAATAAAGGCCTGGATCAGGCGCTGGGCCTGTGGATTTTGTAACGATTTGGCGAGCTTGTGGGCGCGTTCGCTGATCTGTTTCTCCAATGCCTCAAACCGGCCCCAGTATTTACTCATGGAGTCGGACTGGTGGCCGCGCAGCAGTACGTTTTTCGCACTCCTGCACCTGTTTTTTGAAATCGGACTGCAGAAGCAGTGCCTCACGTTCATTTCTGAACTGCACACTGATGGCGTGATCGTAGGCGTTGAGCACATGTGAAAGGGTAAAAAAACCGTACGTTGTCGCCACTCCGATAAGTATAGCGCCGAGGCTTAGCAACAGGATCATGCGGGTTTTCAGGCTATGGAGATTGAATGGCATCAGGAGGTCCCGTTTTCGCTGGAGATGAAGCAGAAGTTGCCAATCATTGGCGTCTGATGGGGCTTTTTCTTGAGTAGTACCCTTGAATGGTGTTTGAGATGTGCGCTTGGTGGGTGGTCAGAGCATCTCCTGCGGATCCACATCGATCGACCAGCGTACCCGCCTGGCTTCGGGGAGATCGCGGAGCTGCTTCAGCCAGCCGCTCAGCCACCCCTGCAGCAGACGACGCTCGCCCGCCTGGATCAGCAGCTGGGCGCGAGTGCGGCCGGCGCGCCGCTCCATCGGCGCGGGTACCGGCCCCCACAGCTCGATGCCTCGGCTCTGTGCTGTCTGTCGCTCCAGTTCGGCCGCACGCTGTAGAAAAGCGAGCGGCAGCTCGGCCTGATTCGCCTCAGCGCGTAGCAGTGCCTGGTGGCTGAACGGCGGTAGCTGTGCCAGCTGGCGCTCTTGCAGCGCCTCCCGGGCAAACGCGGCATAGCCTTGCTGCACCAGCGTCTGCAGCAGTGGATGGTCCGGGTAACGGGTCTGGATCAACACCCGTCCTGGGTGGTCGCCGCGACCGGCGCGGCCCGCGACCTGGATGATCAGCTGGGCGGTGCGCTCGGGAGCACGATAGTCGGCGCTGAACAGCCCCTGGTCCACATCAATGATCCCGACTAGTGCGACGTTCGGAAAGTGGTGCCCTTTAGCCAACATCTGGGTGCCGATCAGCAACGGATAGTCGCCCCGCCGGATCGCCTTGAGATAGTGCTCCAGGCTGCCCTTGCGGCGAGTTGAGTCACGGTCGATGCGCGCCAGTGCAACCTCGGGAAAACGTCTCTGCAGGAGATCTTCGATGCGCTCTGTGCCCTGCCCCAGTGGGCGTAGCTCGCTGCTGCCGCAGTCGGGGCAGTGGGCTGGCTGGCGACATTGATGACCGCAGTGGTTGACACCAGAGCAGGTTGGATGACTTGTGTAGGGTCATGCGGGCATCACAGCGCGGACAATCGGAGATCCAGCCACAGGCATGGCAGGTGATCACCGGGGCGAAGCCACGCCGGATTGAGAAACAGCATCGCCTGATTGCCCTGTTCGAGTGTCGCTGCGATCTGCTCGATCAGCTGGGGCGAGAGGCCGGCCTCGAGCCTGATG
>AASF01001860.1 GCA_000168735.1 Candidatus Endoriftia persephone str. Hot96_1+Hot96_2
TACGAATGCGCCCTTGATCAATAGCTTCCGTTGTAGCCTCGGCACGAACGAACAAAGCGAGTCAAGCTGATTAAAAGGGAGTTCACAAACCAGAGTCCGCTCCAATGCGATGGCATCGTGGCCATATTGCTGGGCACCGATCGACTCCAGGCCCACCAGGTCGCCCCGAAAAAAGAAACCATCCACCAATTTCGCACCCTCGAAAGAGGCGGTTTCGATCTTGGCAGCACCCGACTGAATGACAAACAAGGACTTGAATTTGCCCTCTACCCTGAAGATGGCCTCTCCGGGCTGGAAAGGACCCAGGGTACGAAGTAATCTTACCGTTAGNCCCCCCAGCAGCTGCTCTTCACTGAGTCCCTCCCCCAGGCAGCGATACCTCGCTTCACACTTAGAAAACAATCCAATTCAGATTGATGCTGAGCGGCTNGGGGTCCTTGCGGCGAATACTGGCCTGACCATCCCCGCCTCCTTCACTGGTCGTTATGTTTTTTTTCATTTTTTCTGAGGATGCAATTTAAATAAAGGGGTCCGGAGTCAAACCGGATAACACGCGCCACCTAGCCGTAACGCCGTAGTACGGTTTGACTCCGACCCCTTGGGTCTTCCTTGGTGCCTTGGTGAGGAGGCGTGGGTCAGATCTCTTTATATATCTCGCTGCCCTGCTGCTTAAACTCCACCGACTTCTCATTCATACCCTGCTTCAACGCGTCGATCTCTGAAATCCCCTGTTTGGCGGCGAATTCGCGCACCTCCTGGGTGATCTTCATAGAGCAGAAATGGGGGCCGCACATGGAGCAGAAATGCGCCACCTTGTGGGAGTCGTGGGGCATGGTCTCGTCATGGAAGTCGCGAGCCTTTTCCGGATCGAGGCCGAGGGCGAACTGATCCTCCCAGCGGAACTCGAAGCGCGCCTTGGACATAGCGTTGTCCTGTAGCTGGACGCCGGGAAAACCCTTAGCCAGGTCGGCGGCGTGGGCCGCAACCTTGTAGGTAATGATGCCTTCCCGCACGTCTTCTTTATTCGGCAGGCCCAGATGTTCCTTGGGCGTGACGTAGCAGAGCATAGCGGTGCCATACCAACCGATCTGTGCCGCACCGATGCCTGAGCTGAAGTGATCGTAGCCCGGGGGAGATATCGGTGACCAGTGGGCCGAGGGTATAAAACGGCGCCTCGAAACAGTCGGCCAACTCCTTGTCCATGTCCTTATTGATCATCTGCATCGGCACATGGCCAGGGCCTTCGATCATCACCTGCACGTCATGTTTCCAGGCGATCTTTGTGAGCTCCCCCAGGGCCTCCAGCTCACCGAACTGGGCGGCGTCGTTAGCATCAGCCAGGCAGCCGGGTCGCAGGCCGTCACCCAGAGAGAAGGCGACGTCGTAGGCCTTCATGATCTCGCAGATATCTTCGAAGTGGGTGTAGAGAAAATTCTCCTCATGATGGGCCAGACACCACTTGGCGAGGATCGAGCCGCCACGGGAGACGATACCGGTGACGCGATCAGCCGTCAGCGGCACGTGACGCAACAGCACGCCAGCATGAATGGTGAAGTAGTCGACGCCCTGCTCTGCCTGCTCGATCCAGGGTATCGCGCATGATCTCCCAGGTGAGATCCTCGGACTTGCCGTTGACCTTCTCCAGTGCCTGATAGATGGGCACGGTGCCGATCGGCATGGGGCTATTGCGCAGGATCCACTCACGGGTCTCGTGGATGTTTTTGCCGGTGGAAAGGTCCATCAGGGTATCGCCGCCCCAACGGGCGGACCAGGCCATCTTCTCCACCTCCTCGTCGATGGACGAGCTGACGGCGCTGTTACCGATGTTGGTATTGATCTTCACCCGGAAGTTGCGACCAATGATCATCGGCTCCATCTCCGGAGTGGTTGATGTTGGCGGGAATGATGGCACGCCCGGCGGCGATCTCAGAGCGCACAAACTCCGGGGTAATCTCATCAGGGATCTGCGCGCCCATCGGCTCACCGGCATGCTGGCGTAGCAGTTTGGCGTAGCGTGGATCGGCCTTCATCTCCTGCAGACGGCAGTTCTCGCGGATCGACACGAACTCCATCTCCGGAGTGATGATGCCCTGGCGGGCGTAGTGCATCTGGGTGACGTTCTGGCCCGGCTTGGCACGACGCGGGGCGCGAATGTGCTCGAAGCGCAGACCGGCCAGTTCCGGGTCGCCCTGGCGGGCACGACCGTATTCAGAGCTGGGGCCCTTCAGCTGTTCGGTGTCATTCCGCTCATCGATCCAGCCAGAGCGCAGGTCGGGCATGCCCTTCATCAGGTCGATCTTCTGCTCCGGGTCGGTAAAAGGACCAGAGGTGTCGTAGACGGTGATCGGCGGGTTCTCTTCCGCACCGAAACTGGCGGCGGTGGGATCCTGCTCGATCTCGCGCATCGGCACGCGGATATCGGGGCGCGAACCCTCGACATAGATCTTCTTCGACTTGAAGAAGGGACCGGGTCACCTCTTCGGAGAGGTTGGCGGTCTTTTTGATGAAATCTTCTGGGATGGCGCTCATGGTGGCTGCTCTCAAGATACAGAGGGAAGCGAGCGCTGTCGGTGCGTTCAGCTTCCCCTACGCCGGCATTAACCCGGATCAGGTGGTAAGGGTCTCTCTCAGCCTGAAAATCAGGCGCCCCTAGCTGGTTGTCTCACTGTGTGGGGGTTGTTTACTGCGCCGACCATGGCGCCACGTTGATTGGGGCTTATCACCCCTCCGCTGCAATCCCGGAACAGTATATAGATGGCGCCATGCAATGCAATTCCGTCCCAACTTAAAGCCAATAAACATCACGGGGTTATCAACCGCCACGATCATCATGCAGGGAAAACGTCCAACAGTTATTCAGATCCACAGCCCCCAGCTCCAGCACCTCGGAGTCTAGCCTCCTCTCTACCACCGCACCCCTCCGCCTTGCCTGAAAGAGGCAAAATCCGTAGGCTTGTTTGGCAAAGTCAATTCAATATTAGGCACAAGGTTTTACCAATGCATCGAGAGCAGTATCGAACGGGCCCGCTTCAATATGATCGAGCAGCAGATCCGGCCCTGGGAGGTCCTCTCCCGGC
>AASF01001859.1 GCA_000168735.1 Candidatus Endoriftia persephone str. Hot96_1+Hot96_2
CACCGGCACCGATGATGCTGAACGGGCCAACCTCGACCCCCTCCTCCAGCTCAGCCGACGGGTCGACGATGGCACGCGGGTCGATCAGGGTCATATCTCCCGGGCGGTACAGATGATGTTGGCGGTGGCTGCGACCTTACCATCCACCGTCGCTTTGCAGGAGAACATACCCATACCGCGACGCATGGCGGTCTGCTCCACCTCAATGCGCAGCTGATCACCCGGCTCCACCGGGCGTTTGAAGCGCGCCTTGCTCGATGCCGACAAACAGGTAGATGGTGTTTTCACTGACAGTGGAAGGGTTTGACTCCATCGCCAGCAGACCGGTAGCCTGGGCCATCGCCTCGACGATCAACACCCCCGGGCATCACCGCGCTTGATCGGGAAATGGCCGTTGAAGAAGGGTTCGTTGTAGGTGACATTCTTCAGCGCCACCAGCCCGGTGTATCTTTTTCAAATTCCATGACCCGGTCGATCAACAAAAACGGGTAGCGGTGCGGCAGCAAGCTGAGCACCTTTGTAATATCCATAACGGTCAAAACGCTCTCCCCACTCTTCAATCTTTTGGCTGGCTGACATTACCCAGCAACTCTTTGACTTGTTTTTCAAGTTGCTTCAGGCGCTTGGCAAAATCATCCAGATGGCGGATCCGGGCCACGGGCCCTTTTCCAGGCACTATTCTCGGTCGCAGGCAGGCCGCTGCTGTAGTAGCCCGGCTGTTCAAAGGAGCGGGTTACCAGCGCTTGACCGGAAAAGTGCACATTGTCACCGATTTTGATGTGTCCAACCACACCGGACGCACCGCCGAAAGTACAGCCGCGGCCAATTCGGGTTGAGCCGGCGACGCCGCTAAGCCCCGCCATCGCGGTATCTTCTCCCACCTGCACGTTGTGCGCGATCATGATCAAGTTGTCCAGCTTGACCCCGTCCGCCAGTACCGTATCGTCCAGGGCGCCACGGTCGATGGTGGTGTTGGCACCAATCTCGACCCGCTTGCCAACACGCACCCGCCCCAGCTGCGGTACTTTCTCCCAGCGCCCCTGGTCGTTGGCCAGGCCAAAACCGTCGGCGCCCAACACCGCACCGGGGTGAATCAGGCACCGCTCACCGAGCTCGGTATCGCGGCAGAGGGTGACCCGCGCTACCAGCCGCGATCCCGCCGCAATTTTACAGCCAGGCTCGATCACGCAGCCCGGCCCAATATAGACTCCGGCACCGATCATCACATCGGCACCGACCACCGCACAGGGTCCGATCCAGGCGCTGGCATCTACCGCAGCACTCTCATCCACCACGGCACTGGGGTGACAGGCCCGGCTCAAATCGCGCGGGCGGAAACAGCTGCGCGGCGATACGCGCATAGGCCAGGTGCGGATTATCACTGATC
>AASF01001858.1 GCA_000168735.1 Candidatus Endoriftia persephone str. Hot96_1+Hot96_2
CTATATCTTGGGTCGTACATGGCCAGATTATCCATAACCATGTCCGGGTTCTCGTACAAAAAGCTATGAAATTGATTTAAGCTGCTTGGTCTTATTGTTAAATTTATGTTTTCGCCATCGTGTTTTTCGTCATTATCCCAAACGAACAAATCTTCACTAAAAGCATTATAATAAACGCCCGCATGCTTTCCTGTCCCTTCATCTTTAGTTGCATTCTTATAGGCTACTGATAGCTGTGTTTTGCCGACAGAATTAAAGGCATAAATGAGAACAATATTCTCATCCAGTTCTTTTAATTCGTTAGCTAGTGTTTCTAAACTCATGCGTCCACCCCGGACTTTGGCATCCTGCTTCTCCCTATCTCCTGCATCCATGCAATCGTCATCCGGCGATGGGAAAAGCTGCTGCATCAGCCCTTTTTTATGGGCTTTGAGGGCATTAACCTTTTCGCTTTGTGCGGTGATCAGCGCGTCGATGGATGATAGGCAATCGGCGATTATTTGTTGTTCTTCTGGTTTTGGAATGAGAATGTCTTGTGCATACAAATCTCTTAGCGAAATAAATGGTTGATCGCTACCTATGGATTTATTAACAACAAAATCTTTTATGAACTTTTGAGAGAATTGAAATGCAAAATCACCATTAAACGAATTGTCGAGTAATTCAAGCTTTCCGACACGTTGATACAAAATCAGTGGCTCATCAGCTTTTTGGATACGAGCAATTTTCAACTCGTTATTAGTAACTGGACGATTCAAAGCAAGAACAATGTCCCCGTTTTTTAAGGCTAATTCAGGATAGTCAATGACATAATTTTCAGGAAGATAGATTGTGTTTTCATTCCACTTAGTTGTACCGTATGCAACATTCTCGATTTGAAGCAATCGCACGCCAGTTCTTGAATACTCTGCTGCTTTAAATCCTTTTCCAGAATTAATCTTTATAATTCTTCCAAACACTTCTGCCTCCCACTCCCCCGCATCGCGGAATTCCGGGGAAGCGGAGGCGGGGGACGGTTTCGCCTTCGCGGGGGAAGAGTTGCTGCATGAGGCCTTTTTTATGGGCCTTGAGGGCGTCGAGTTTTTGGCTGTGCGCGGTGATCAGCGCGTCCATGGATGACAGGCAATCGGCGATTTTTCGTTGCTTCTTCTGGCTGAGGAACAACAATATTCACATCTCTAAAGAACTCTTTAACACTCTACATTAAGCAAACCATGCGCTCTACCGGCCTTCTTGGTGCAATTTTTCTAATTTCCGAACTAAGCAATCCCGATTCAAAGTAATGCTCAAAAAAAGACGCATTGAGATCCATCCTTAGTTCTAAAACATATATATAGAGTTGAAACAACACCTTTGTCATACAACTTTAGCAGGCTTAATTGCACCCATCGGGTACCCATTAGAGTAACTCTTGTTGTAGGCAAAATCTCCTCTATGAAGGAGGTAGTAACCCGATAAATCTTTCGCCGCTACCTTTTTGTTGAAATATTCTAACTGGCTTACTAGGCCCAGTTGCGCAGAAATGGTCAAGACATTTTTGTTGTTTTCTATGTTTTTATTAGTAAGCCTTTTGAAGCCCTCTTCAAAAGGCTTAACTTCCCACTCCCCCGCCTCCCGAAACTCGGGAAAGCGCAGCTTCGGCACCAGCCCTTGTTTCTTTTCTCCTTGTCCGCTCACTGCTTGCACCTTCTTGATTCATCACCACTGATGGACACGGATAGACACGGATAAAAACATCTGTGTGCATCTATGTTCATCTGTGGTTCACCCCTCATGGCTCTCTTTCTCTGCCTGCTCATTTCTCCTCCAGCCCATCGGGATTTTTCAGCGCCTTCTTTGCCGCCGACGCCCAATCTGCGCTCCACCTTTTTCACATCTTCGGCGGGCGGTAGGCTTTCGGGCCGAATACCGCGATTGAGCAACGTTTGCCGCACGGCCTTATTATTGGTCACATGCTCAGCCGATATTTGAGACTCTCGGGCCATATTGTTTTCACGGGCATTGTGAATGGTAATCTCGGTGGCAAAGTCTTTGGCCCCTTTAAAATAATGGTGGGGGCAAAATCGGCCAGTGGGCGTTTGCCTGGCACCTTCCATTGGGCTTTCATGGCCTGGGTATTTTTGCCAAACAAGGCATGATCAGGCGAATTCGCGCCGCTAATTCATTCGCC
>AASF01001857.1 GCA_000168735.1 Candidatus Endoriftia persephone str. Hot96_1+Hot96_2
GATCCAGATGCATGTCAGTCGCGGCTCGTCACAGATGCATTTCGGGCTGGGGGAGGGGATCATCGGCATCGCAGCCCAGACCGGGGACCTGCAATATTGCAACGATTGTCAGCAGCAGCCCTGGCCTACAAACCCTTTCCCGATGAAGAGGTAGGGCGGCCGGGGTCACTGGTCTGTGTGCCGATCAAGATGGGGGATCGGACTCTCGGTGTACTCAACGCCTCCCATCCGATGAACGATTATTTTGAGCCCTGGCAGCAACACACCATCAGCCTCTTCTGCAGCATGCTGGGACAGGATGTTGCACAATCATCGGCTGCTGCATGACCTGGAGTATGTCGTGGATCAGCGCACCGTGGAGTTGCGTGCGGCGCTGCGGGAGGCGGAGCAGCTGCGACAACGCTATGAGCGGCTCGCTGCCATCGATGGGCTGACTGGCCTGCACAATCGGCGCTTCTTTTTCGATGAGGCGGGTAGGATGCTGGGCCCAGGTGCTGCGCCCACGATTTCGCCTGCAGTCTGCTGCTGCTCGATGTGGACTACTTCAAGCGGGTCAATGAAGAGTGGGGTTTTGCGGTGGGGGATCGCCTGCTCTGCCGTATCGGCGGAGATCCTCAAGGCAGAGGCGCGTGGCGGTGATCTGGTGGCGCGGATTGGGGGAGAGGAGTTTGTGGTGCTGACTGCCAGATTCCCAGTTGGAGGGTGCGCATTCTGCTGGCACAGCGGATCCAGGAGGCGTTTTGGCGCTGATCGATCTTGGTGTGGAGATTGGCCGGCCCAACCTCAGCCTGAGCTGTAGGGGTATCGATGTTGGATCGGCAGCAAGAGCCGGCTGCGCTCACCGGCTGAATTGGCTGGAACAGCTCTACACAGAGGCAAACCAGGCGCTCTACCAGTGCAAAAGCGAAGGTTGCAACTACAAGGCCTACTCTCTGTAACGCTCAGCAGGCGTAATCAGTTACTTGTGTCTCCGGCCGCGGCAGTGTCGGTTTGGAGGCACTGCCGCGGCTATTTTCTCTATGCGTTCTGCTCCTGAGCGGTCGCTATCTCCTCTGCTGGAGCAGTATCAGTGGAATCCTCCGGTGCTGCAGAATGGTGTGCGGTCTTCAGGCTGTTACCCGACGGATTGGTGAAGCGGTCGTTGAGGGTCTGCACATAGTTGTCAGTCGACTTGATCACCTCGGTCAGGCGGGCACGTGTGCGACGTCCCCAGCCTGCGGGAGCGCGCATGAGCATTACTGCGCCAGGGGTTTGGTGCTGCGCAGGAAGCTGCCGAGCGGGTTGCACAGCAGGCCGGCCGCTTCGCTCTGTTTGTGCAGGCTGGCAATCAGGCTCTTTGCTGCCAGTGAGCGGACACTGAAGTGGATCGCGCCGAACACCAGCAGCAGCGGGATCAGTAGCAGCCATGGGTTGAAGATCGGGTTGCCTGCCGCGTCGAGCAGCCAGGGCGGGGTGAAGCTGAAACCGTTCCAGTAATTGGCCTTGATGCTGAAGAAGAGCAGCAGTGCGAGCAGGCCTCCGATCAGCACGCCATCCCCCCAGAAGACTCGTTTGCGCCACCTCTTCAGGGTCTTGACGACCAGCGGGATGCTGCGCTCCTCGATGTCGCGCGCGGTCTTTTCGAGGGCGCCGACGATGCGATAGGCGCGCTCGATCTCGAACTCCTCCATGCGGCCGTGGATATCTTTCAGGTCCTGGTCGCGTTTCTGCTCGTAACGTTCTCGCAGGGCAGTATCTTCGATCGGTATCGCCGCCTCTGGACTGTAGATGGTGTAGAAGCGTCCTGCGGTGAGGCCGCGCT
>AASF01001856.1 GCA_000168735.1 Candidatus Endoriftia persephone str. Hot96_1+Hot96_2
CGTCAATCGACTCGACCGGCAGTCCCTCTAGTTTGATACGGAAATCGCCGCCCGGGCTCTGGTGTCGGGTGGTGGAACGAAGATCACCCGGTCGANACGCCCCGGGCGCTTGAAGGCGTTGTCCACATCCCAGACCGCGTTAGTGGCCGCTAGCACCAGGATATTGTCGTTGTCCGAGGCCAGTCCATCGAGTTCGGAGAGAAACTTGTTGACCGTGGTGCTGATAGTGCTGTGGCGCGACAGGGTGCGGTTGCGCCCCAGCGCATCGATCTCATCGAAGAAGATCACCGCCGGACGGCTAGCCCGGGCGGCCTGAAACAGAGCGGCGATATTCTTTTCGCTGTTGCCCATCCACATATCGAGGATATCGTCGATCTCGACATTGAAGAAGTGGGCACCGCACTCCCGGGCGATAGCGCGGGCAAAGAAGGTCTTGCCGCAACCCGGCGGGCCGTAGAGCATGATGCCGCCGCCAGCGCGCTTGCCAAACTTGCGGAACAGCTCGGGATTCTTGAACGGCTGGATGATCTTCATCCGCGCCTCACGCTTCAGCTCATCCATGCCGCCGATATCATCAAAGCCGATCGGGTTCGACGCCGGGGCAATCGGGGTGAACAGTAGTGCCTCATCCCCCTCCTGATTGACTGGAATTCGTTCTTTTTCACTCATCAGCATCTACCTAACCAAAGAGGTCGGAGTGAAGCCGCCCCGACCACATCACTATTCCCACCGCACTCTATGCGGTTTGACTCCGCCCCCTGGCGTACTACTCGGGTGACATCATTTGAAATAACTCAAATACCATTTGTTGAGGACGACCGACTGCAACACCACGACCAGTGCCCCGCCCCCCAGCGCGACCGCAGGATGCTTGCCAGCCAACGACAGGATGACACCTCCCAGCAGTAGATGGATGAGAAAGGGAAACAAAAAACTCCACAGATGCCTCATGCGATGATAGATCAGCATGATCAGCGGCCCAAACAGGGCATTACGAAACTCCACGGGTAACCCGCCTCGTTCTGCGATACCCGCAATGAGTGCGCCGATCACGATAAGCAGTGTCCAGCCATTGGCTGTGGTCGCGCCAAAACTCGTCCGCCTTATGCCGCAGCGATCCCTGCTGGTAGTGGAAATGGACTCGGCGCGCCAGTCTGGCGAAAAATTTGCCGATGATCTGCAACGAGCGACCCGCCGCCAGCAGATAGCCGGTCACCAGAGAGAGAATGATCAGGGCAACCCCATCCTTGTTCCCCCCGTAAGAGAGAAACAGGCCGGCAACCAGCGGGGCTGATGAGCAGGGCGAGCAACAGCGTCGATCTACGCCGGCGCGCCGTCAGGGTTCGGTGCGCTTTCTGCACATACGGGTCGGTGGGATGCTGGCGCAATACCCGCTCCAGCAACATCTGCTTGCGGGGAAGCGCGGATGTACGGTCGGCGCTGATCAGCAACAGGTTGCAGTTTTCGGGATCGATCGCCAGCGCCTCGTCCAGATGCCGCCGTGATTCACTGCCACGATTCTGGAAATAGCGTACCTCCGCCAGACAGCCCGATATAGTCGGCGTCATCCGGCTCCAGGGCCAGTGCCGCCTGGATGCTCTTTTCCGCCGAATGGACCGCCCGCCGATGCAGATGGGCGATGGCCTTCAGATAGTGGGCGAAGGCGTGATCAGGCGCCTTGTCCAGGGCAATATCAAGCTGCTCCAGCGCCTTCAGCGGCAGGGAGCTGCCAATATAGGCGCAGGCGAGCGCGGCACGGATCCTGGCGCTGTCATATCCCTTGCGCGATGGCTTGTTCGCCATAGTGGATCGCCTGACGGTTGTCATCTTTTTGCAGCAGCGCCTGCATCACCAGCAGATGGGCGTATTCCTGACCGGTAGAGCCCCCGGTAGCGAGCAGGGGCAGCAACAGCTCCAGCGCTGCATCCAGGCGACCGGCCTCAATGAGCAGCTCCGCCCGCTTCATTGCTCGATCATCACTCATCGCCGCAATGTAGAGTTGAGGTGATCGATTGTCAAAATCGGGTAATATCCTCGGTTCGAGGTCAAGTGGGTCGGAGATCAGGAGCACCATGGACTCGGCCATACACCGACCTCAAATTGATGATTCGCTGTATCTATGCCGGCTTTTCGATATGGGAAACCTACCGTTCCAGGCCGAGAACAGTCATTACCAAACCAGCATCCACTCTTGATCCCCAGCCCAAGCCGCAACAACTCCAGCGAGAAGGCGGGCAGCACCACAATAAACAGGAGGATGATCGCCAACGCCGTGCCGATCTGAATATCTGAGGTGCCCAGCAGGCCGTAGCGAAAGGCGTTGACCATGTAGAGCACCGGATTGGCCAGCGAAAGATCACGCCAGAACTCAGGCAGCAGCGCCACCGAGTAGAAGACCCCACCGAGATAGGTGAGCGGGGTCAGCACAAAGGTCGGCACGATCGAGATATCGTCAAAGCTGTTGGCGAACACCGCGTTGATAAAGCCCGCCAAGGCAAACAGCAGCGCGGTCAACAGAAACACCAGCAGGGTTCAAC
>AASF01001855.1 GCA_000168735.1 Candidatus Endoriftia persephone str. Hot96_1+Hot96_2
ACGACCGCCAGCTCATCGAGGATACCCGCAAAGCGGTACAGGAAGCAGACCGGGAGGGGATCTACACCTACTGCATCAACCTCGACCCCAAGGCCGATGAGTATGTAAAAGACATCTTTGGCAACCAGTACACCGTCATCGACCCACGTCGACCGCCTGCCCGGACAACTGCCCAAGCTATTCAATGGCGCTGGACCAAATAGATTCTGCGTAGCCACTTCCCGACGGAACATTCGCCGGATCGGCCTTTGTCCACCCTCCCCCATAGCAGTACCGCCAGCGGCGCTGCTACAAACGGAGTGCTGATTTCATACGGCAATCGCCCCGGAGTGTGTATAATCGGCGGCTTTCCATTTCAGAAGTCGACCTTCAGGTCAAGCTGTCGCATGCAACACGAAACAGACGATCTACGCATCATTGCGATCAAGGAGCTGAGCACACCGGCTCAGGTCCACGAAGAGCTGCCGATCACCGAAACCGCCGCCGAGACCGCCTTTGCGGCGCGCCAGGCGATTCATAAAATCCTGCACGATGAAGACGACCGCCTGCTGGTGGTGGTCGGCCCCTGTTCGGTGCACGATCCGACCGCGGCGGTGGGATTACGCCCGGCGCCTGCAGCCGCTGCGCGAAGAGCTGAAGGATGATCTAGAGATCGTGATGCGGGTCTACTTCGAAAAGCCCCGCACCAGCCGTGGGCTGGAAGGGACTGATCAACGATCCGACCCTGGACGATCGTTTCGAGATCAACACCGGGCTGCGCCTGGCGCGCAAGCTGCTGCTGGAGATCAACGAGATGGGGATCCCGGCGGGTACCGAGTACCTCGATCTGATCAGCCCGCAATATCTTGCCGACCTGGATCAGCTGGTGTGCGCGATCTGGCGCGCGCACTACCGAGAGCCAGGCCCACGCGCGAACTCGCCTCCGGCCTCTCCTGCCCGGTCGGTTTCAAGAATGCCACCAACGGCAGTATGAAGGTGGCGCTGGATGCGATCCGCTCCTCGTCACGACCGCACCACTTCCTGTCAGTCACCAAAGACGGGCGCTCCGCAATTTTCTCCACCAAGGGCAACGAAGACTGTCACGTGATCCTGCGCGGTGGCAGCCGTCCCAACTACGACTCGGAGAGCATCAATATCGCCTCCGACGAGATGGAGGCGGCTGGCCTGAAGCCACGCATGATGGTCGACTTCAGCCATGCCAACAGCCGCAAACAGCATGAGCGTCAACTGTTGGTAGGACGCGACGTGGCGAGCCAGATCAGCCGTGGCGACAGCCGTATCATGGGTGCAATGATCGAGAGTTTCCTGGTCGGCGGCCGGCAGGAGCGGGACAGCACCCGCGAGCTGACCTATGGTCAAAGCATTACCGACGCCTGCATCAGCTGGGACGAGAGTGAACCGTTGCTGCGGGAACTCGCCGCAGCGGTGCAACAGCGGAGGCAAGTCGTGAAGAGGGTCTGAGAAAAGCGGCTGGAGTCGAGGGACAATAGGCCTATAATCAGAACAGACCCCTTCCGTTGCGATCAGCAACGCAAGACTGGCTGACTCCAAGCGTAACAACCTCGGCCAAGCTCCGTGTTACAGGGAAGGTATTAACCATAGGATCCCTTAAGAATGCCTGACCAAGCGATCGAGATGTTGATCGTATCGAATGCGATGTCTGAAGCGGAGAGCTACCTCTCCGCCCTGCGCAATGCAGGTATGGCCGTTCATCTGACACGTATCGATCAGGATACCAAGGCCTTCCGCAAGACCATCGACTCCGACACACCCTTCGACCTGCTACTGCTGACCACCCGGGGGCAGCAGTCCCGATATCGACGTTGCCATCGGCATGATCAAAGAGGCATCGCGCGAACTTCCGCTGATCGTCCTGCAAGATGTAGAGTCCTCTGTAGCCTAAAGGCCACCCTGCTTAGCCCAGGGGCGCACGGGACGTGGTGAACCGTAAGGATACCGAGCACCTTGACAACTTGGTTGGTGCACGCGGGCAGTACGACAGCCTCACAATAGGTCGCCAACTGCAGACGCTTCGGCAACAGTTGAAGGAGACCGAGGCGCGCTGTGAAACCCTGGACCAGGCCCAAATTCACGCCGACGCCATCGCCTACATCTATGAAGGCATGCACGTCAAAGCCAACTCTGCTTACCTGGAGATGTTCGGCCAGCTCGGAGAGGAAGAGATCGAGGGCATGCCGATTCTCGACATGATCGCCCCCGGCCAACATCAAGAAGTTCAAAAAGCTGCTGCGCCAGCTCTCCAGCGACGCCCGCCTCTCAACCAAGCTGGAGTTCAACTGCTTACACGGCGACGGCACCACATTCAATGGCCTGGTCGAGTTTTCACCGGGCAGCATCGATGGCGAACCCTGCACCCAGCTACTGATCCGCGACCAAACCAACAGCAAAGAGCTGGAAGAGAAGCTGCGCCTGCTTACCACCCAGGATCTGCAGACCGGGCTGAGCAACCGCCAACACTTCATGGACCTGCTCGAAGAGACCGCACGCCACTTCGCACAGGAAGAGGCCGCGCAGACCCTGCTCTACATCACCCTCGACAATTACCAGGATATCCGCAGCAAGGTCGGCATCGCCTCCTGTGACCAGATCCTCGGCGAGGCCGCCGAGATTCTCCGAGAGAACATCAACCAGGGCGACTTACTCGCCCGCTTTGGCGACCACACCTTCACCCTGCTAACCCAGGAAACCGATCCGCAAAAGATAGAGGCCCTCTCGCGGCAGATCTGCCAAGCGATCAAGGCCCACAAGTTTCAAGGCAGTGAGCACTACTCAGGCCCCACCAGCAGCATCGGCATCGCCTACGCCTCCCCGGAGATCAGCGGCGGGCACGATTTCCTCAATGTCGCCTACCACGCCTGTGAACAGGGCCGGTTGAATGGCGGCA
>AASF01001854.1 GCA_000168735.1 Candidatus Endoriftia persephone str. Hot96_1+Hot96_2
GCTTGGAGCCCAGACTATTCGGCATCATGGTAGAGAGTTGGGCGATTTGGTTGGTGTCTTAACGAAAGATCATCTCGCCCTGCAAGGCTCAGGCCAGATGCGGCTTCGTCGCCATTGCAGAAGTTGGCTGCACGTGCCTACTGGGAAATGATAGGCTTTTGGGTGTGAATAAGGATGCAGGCTGCAAGAAAGTCGAATTAAACCTTTAGCCTCAGAAAAGTCGAATCCTCAGGGAAGTGGAGTATTTTGAGTTATGGACACAGGCTAGCACAGAAATATGCCCAACAATGGGGCTCCAGTGGACGTCAAAAAGCTCCGCTCGTTCCTCGCTCCACTTTTTGCCGACACTAAGCCCAAACGTTAGCTGTTAAGACAAATTTTTAGTGGTGAAGGAACACGTGCATTAGTCAGCCGAAATGTAGTCAATTTAAGCCAAGAATTTTTCATGCGATTATGTTGATAAAGTAAGTCGCAAAACCCAAGCGGGTGTAGAGTCAAAGCTCGTGCCGCGCTGAAGCGGGGCAGAAAGTGCCATCCTGAACAGGTGGAGCATCAAAAGGCACAACAGCCGCTGAAGCGGAGAAAGTTGGTAGCCATTCAAAACAGGTGGCGTATCGAAGGAAAATCAGCCGCTGAAGCGGGGAGAGTTGGTAGCCGTCCAAAACAGGTGGCGCGCCAAAGGCACCAGCCGCTGAAGCGGGGCAGAGTTGGTAGCTATCCAAAATAGGTGGTAGATCAAAGTCTATCATGCGCTGAAGCGGGATAGTTGGTTACCAAATTCAGCAGGAGAGGGGCGAGGGATGGCCACACAATTTTAATACCATGGTAAAGCAAGCAGCTAACAAGTGGCTGCAGTGGACGCCAAAAAGCTCCGCTCGTTCCTCGCTCCACTTTTTGCCGCCACTGAGCCAAGACGTTAGGCATGTCAAAAATTCAGAGAATGATCGTGAATATTATAAAGTCATTAATGATCGGAATCTTGTTGTGCAATTTATCAACAACCATATGCAAATGATTTATATAAATGCCCAATATCAATTAAGAATGAAACCACAGTATATTGCGTATCAACATTACAGCTTCTTTCGTCTCCAGGTGATTATCACAATAAATTAGTCAGAGTAACTGGCTTTCTAAATCTTGAATTCGAAGGCAATGCACTTTATCTTCATAAAGAAGATTATGATCAAATGATATTAGAGAATTCAATATGGATTGATAGGTCAGGCATTAAACAACCTTATTTTAATAAGGAATATGCAATAATTGAAGGCAGGTACTTAGCAGGCAAGCGAGGCCACTTTGGCATGTTCTCTGGCGCCATAACTGAAATTACAAGAATTCAAAAAAGTCTTTCTCGTACTGAGATAGAGAGTATGCACAGTGGCAAGTAATTTGCCTAACAAAAAGCTCAACACGGACGCTGCGCGTCCTCAGCGGCGCTTGATTTTCGCGCTTCGTAGAAGGCTCACCTGGCTTTCAAGCTCAGTGTTAGCGCCGGTTAGCTAAACGTTAGAGGTTACAAAGGACGTACATGGCGTCACAGTCGCTCACCAAGTTCTATAGGAACATCTCTGATGTCCATAAGCTTGCTGAAGCGCACAGCAAACTAAATCCGGGTGGTTTAGGCCGCCGATCACTTGGCCATATCAGCCCGTAGCGGAGTGGTTATGCTTTGTGCTGCGTGGGAAGTATACTTTGAAGATATTGTTACGGAAGCTGTGCGGCATATAACTGGAGCGTTAGATACCCCTTCGCAATTACCACCTTCTGTTCAGAAAAAATTAAGCTCTCAAGTTAAAGCTGACTCACATGAGCTAAAACCTCTTGAATTGGCAGGGGAAGGTTGGAAAGAACTCTTACTCCACTACGCTAGAAAAGAAGCATCAAGTATTAATACACCAAAAAGTCATGTACTTGAGTTATATGCCAAGCATTTTATCGGTACCGACGGTATTTCATCCGCTTGGCATGTCGGCCCGGATCGAGTTAATCATATCGTATCAATCAGGGGCGAAATTGCGCATCGAGGACGTGATGCCGAATACATACCTATTCTTGATTTAAAGCTCTATACCAAAGAAATTGTGCGCACTGGCTGTTGAAACGGACAATCATATATGCTTGCACATCAAATCAGCTACAGGAGCAAAAAGCCAGCCATGGCGACGAAAAACTGTCCCAGAGTAAAAACCTCTGACAATGCCGTAAACTCGGACGTATTTTTCGTTCGCTGCGCTCACTATAAATACGCCGGTTACGGCTGGCGTTGGGCAACCAAGGCATCGCCATAGAATAAGCCGTGCACGGCAACAAAGAATTAAGTTTAAATCGGGTAGAGTCGGAGAGGCTTGGTGCCCAGACTATTCGGCATCATGGGGGATAGGTGGTTAATAGGGTCTGTCCCTGTCGGAAGATCATCTCGCCTTGCAAGGCTCAGGCCCGGATGCGGCTTCATCGCCATTGCAGAAGTTGGCTGCACGTGCCCTACAGGGAAATGCATAGGCTTTTGGGTGTGAATAAATGGTGCAGGCTGAAAGGAAATCGCATCAAGCCTTCCGCCTCAGAAAAGTTGAAATCCTCAGGGAAGTGAAGAATTTTGAGTTATGGACACAGGCCAGCACAGAATTATGCCCAACAATGGGCTGCAGTGGACGCCAAAAAGCTCCGCTCGTTCCTCGCTCCACTTTTTGCCGCCACTGAGCCAAGACTTTGGGCAACCAAGGTATCGCCATAGAATAAGCCGTGCACGGCAACAGAGAATTAAGTTTAAATCGGGTAGAGTCGGAGAGGCTTGGAGCCCAGGCTATTCGGCATCATGGCGGATAGGTGGTTAATGGGGTCTGTCCCTGTCGAAAGATCATCTCGCCTTGCAAGGCTCAGGCCAGATGCGGCTTCGTCGCCATTGTAGAAGTTGGCTGCACGTGCCTACCGGGAAATGATTGGCTTTTGGGTGTGAATAAGGATGCAGGCTGCAAGGAAAGCGAATTAAACCTTCCGCCTCAGAAAAGTCGAATCCTCAGGGAAGTAGAGTATTTTGAGTCATGGATACAGACCAGCACAGAATTATGCCAANACAATGGGCTCCANGTGGACGCCAAAAAGCTCCGCTCGTTCCTCGCTCCACTTTTTGCCGCCACTGAGCCAAGACGTTATGCCAAATTTAAGATGGAAAAGAGCATGGATCTACCAGATTATGATTTTCAGCAATTAAATGAAACGGATGTACGGGAGGAGATAATTGCACCTCTACTCCGATATCTTGGATATAGATCTGGGAACCGAGCATAATAGAATCAGAGAGCAGCCTCTTTCCTATCCATAATCATTTTTAGGGCGCAAACAAAATAATGATCCAATTTTACGCGGAAGAGCTTGATTATATTTGCGAAGCCCATAATCAGGTTAGGTGGGTAATTGAGGCAAAGTCTCCGGGTTCTGTGCTTGATAAAGATGCAGAGGAACAATCATGGAGCTATGCAAATCATCCTGAAATTAGAGCAGTTTATTTCTGTTTAATGAATGGCTATGAATTACAAATATACCAAACCAATAGAGGCCCTGATGAAACTCCGATATTCCAATGCGACTATGAGCAACTGAAAGACTCGCTTGCTGTAATAGAAAACATCCTATCACCAGATTCAATACTTCGAGACCATCCTCCACAAGAAATAGATACTGGTCGTCCAATTGGTCCTGGATTGAGGTCAATAGTCCGCATTACCAATGGTTCTATTACTTACCATAGCAATACTTTACAGTTACCTCCTTTAATTGGTTTGTCGATGTCGATTACCAGTGGTTCCGTAGAACGAAATGACAGTGGTAACCTGGAAGCATATATTGAAACAGAAGTACCATTTCAGTCTTTGCAGACATTGAATGAAAAACTTGGTCTACATTCTTTGCGGCTGTTAACGTGAAAGTGAATCAGTATCTACTGATCCAGAAGCACCAACAGTTTTTATATCAACAACTGATCAGGGCGATTCGTTA
>AASF01001853.1 GCA_000168735.1 Candidatus Endoriftia persephone str. Hot96_1+Hot96_2
CTTCATCTCGGGTCAATCCCCACCTGGTACGGATCGACGGCACAGCGCTCGACTACGCCTATCCACTAGCGGTGCAGAACAGCGAGCTGGTGCAACCCTTCACCAACGGCGCCGCCAAATGGTGGCTGAGCCGCTTCACTCGCCAGTATGTACACAGGGTACTCACCGGTGACGGTGCCGACGAGCTGCTCTGCGGCTACCCCAGTTACCGCTACGCCAACTGGTGGCGATTTGTGATGCGCGGCCGCGGGCAGGCCGAGACCCGCGGCGAGATTCTGCAGCTGCTGGAGAGAATACCCCTCGGCACACGGGGACGGGACCAACTCTACAACGGGCGTTTCGCCGCCCACAGCAAGAACCCCTGGCTGGCTGGATCGAGTGCGGCCGGCAGCGGCCAAGACTTTGTCGACAGCATCCGCCTGCTCGGCGTGCCCCATCCGCTGTTCGGCCAGATCCAGGCGATCACCCAGGCGCTGCTCGGGGATGAGGCGGAGAGCTGGCTGGCTAGCCAAGCCAGCTCGATCCAGAGCTGGTTTGGCGCCGGACTGGCGATCAACGACGCCCTCTGTGCCCCCGACAACGCCCTGCTGGTGTGGCAGAACTACTTCGCAAAGACTCATCTGCCGGTGCTGATTCTCAACTGGGTCGGCGACCGGATGGAGATGGCCAATACCTTGGAAGGCCGCACACCATTTCTCTCCGGGCACATGCGCCGACTGATCCACGCCCTGCCCGATCACGCCTTGGTCAGCGGTCTGCGCGACAAGGTGCTGTTACGCCGCAGCTACGCGCGTCGGTTTCCGCCGGAGTTTGCCCAGACGCCGAAAAAGCAATTCAACGCTCCCTTCCTTGACTGCGGCGCAGTTGATCAAGCGATTCAACAGCGACCGGGTTTTCGAGCTGTGCGGCCTGACGGAGGGGCTCCGACTCCGGGGGCTGCTGGACCAGGCCAAGGCAGTTGAGACGCAGGATCCGTTCCTGGGCGACGCACCTTCGCTCGGCTCACCAGACCGCGATCTGTCTCAGTATCGTTCATCAGAGTATCGTTAAGGGTGAGCAGATCGAGCAGGATCCTGAATTCGAGCAGCATTACCTTGGCGCAGGGTGGTCCTGTAGTGACGGCCGGGGTTTTTCGCTAGCCGCGCTTCATCGAACTGTGCAATCCTCGATTCTCATCCTCCGGTAGTTCGTGGCAGAGGTTACAGCCGAGCGGTTCACCCCGAGCGATATCAACTATCTCATTATCTTCTATCTCATAGTGACGAGCTGCAGCAGCCGCGGAGAGCACAGTTCCCAACAGATCGGCACCATGACAGCTGCGACAGGCGTCAGGGTCATCCGTTGAAGAACTCCTTGTGCTCATGGTCGGTCCAGCGCATGTCACCCCAGGGTTGGTGCATTGCCCACTGCGGACCCGCGCTAAGTGTCATACGGCAGAACTGCGCTGGGGTTCCATAGGGCACACGTACTCCGCATTTCGACTGATGGTGCCGCTGTGGCCCTGCAACTGGGTGGCAGTCACATTGTCGTTGGCATTCGGCATCGGGTTGGGAAAGATCGCATGGGTGCTACCCGTGGCAGCCCTCGCACATCACTCCACCGTGGCCCGTACTCAGGCGATAGAGAGGCTGGTTCTCGGTGAAGCGTGAAGCGGGCGAACGGATCGGCTCTGCAGTGATGTCGTCGCTGCGGTAGGCCTGCAACAGACGAATCCCATCTGGCGCCACGATCAGGCCCTCACCTCATGGTTCGGATTGAGCGCATCACCGGTATGGCAGGAACCACAGCCCGGTTCGC
>AASF01001852.1 GCA_000168735.1 Candidatus Endoriftia persephone str. Hot96_1+Hot96_2
GCCCTTGATCATGCAGCGGGAGGATCCGCGTGATGCCTTTGTCTCGAACCAATACTCCAGCTTCGAGAGCCTGCCCGAAGGCGCGCGCGTAGTGCACCTCCAGCCTGCGCCGCCAGTGCCAGTTGGCCGAGGCGCGCCCCGATCTGCAGATCAAGCCCCTGCGGGGCAACGTCAATACCCGTCTGCGCAAGCTCGATGAGGGCGAATACGATGCGATTATCCTCGCCGTCCGCCGGTCTCAAACGGCTCGGCTTTGAACAGCGCATCACCGCCTTCATCGCTCCTGAGCAGAGCCTACCGGCGATCGGCCAGGGTGCGATCGGCATCGAGTGCCGCAGCGACGACGCGCAGGTCAATGCCCTGATTGCGCCGCTGCATCATGTCGACACCGCTGCCTGCGTGCATGCCGAGCGGGCCATGAACAATCGCCTGATGGGTGGTAGTCCATGTGCCGATTGCCGGTTACGCGATGCTGGAGTGCCGGCAACCTCTGGCTGCGTGGTCTGGTGGGCGAGATCGACGGTAGCCAGATCCTGCGTGGGTGAAGCTGAAGGGACGCCGGATGAGGCGGAGTCCCTTGGTGTCGGTTTGGCCGAGCGCCTGCTGGAGTTGGGGCGCTGACGAGATCCTGTCGACACTCTATGCCGACTGAGTCCGACAGCGCTTGTGATTTGCAGGGTGTCGGGGTATTGGTGACACGGGCGGCCCACCAGGCTGCGCCGCTCTGCCGGGCGATCGAAGCGCACGGTGGGCGGGTGGTTCGCTTCCCGGCGCTGGCGGTTGAGCCGGCCGGGGGGACGGCAGAGCTGCGGGCCAGTCTGGCAGTGCTGCAGCAAGGGGCGCTGCTAGTCTTCGTCAGCCCAAACGCCGTCGGAGTATGGGCTTGAAGTTGCTGCCACGGGATAAGCCAGCAGTTCAGTTGGCAGCGGTGGGTCGGCCAACCAGCCAAAGCCCTGGAGCAGGCCGGCTGGCACAGGTCGACATCCTGCCGCAGTCGGGCTTTGACAGCGAGGGGCTGCTGGCCAGCGAGGCGCTGCAACAGGTTGCAGGGCGGCAGGTTTTGATCTCTTCGTGGTGAGGGGGGCCAGCAGCCACTGCTGGGCGATACCCTGATCGAACCGGGGAGCGCACGCTGAGCTATGTCGAGGTCTACCGGCGGGTCTGTCCGCAACTTGACGTTGGCCCGCTGTTGCAGCGTTGGCCGACAGAGGTGCAGCTGGTCACCGCGACCAGTAATGCGGTGCTGGAGAATCTGCTGCAGATGCTGGGGCCGGCTGCACAGCCGATGCTGCTGGCCACCCCCTTGCTGGTGATCAGTCGGCGCATGCGGGAACGGGCGCAGCAGTTGGGATTCAGACGGATCCTGTTGGCGCAAGGCGCCGACGAACAATCGATTATGGAGCGGCTCTGCAGTTGGATGGCACAGAGCAACCACTGGCAAAGCACAATAGATGATGGATGAAGAGTCGATGACAGAGCAGGATAAGCGCGAACAGTCCGGGTTGGAACAGGAGCCGGAACAAGCGAAGCAGCCGGCGCCTGAAGGGGTCAGCGAAACCGTAGGCGAGGAGCCGCCAGTCCAGTCTGCCGGAGGAAACAGTCGGCCTCCCGCCTGGCCTTTGGTGCTGGCAGTGATCGCCCTGGCTGGCGGTGCTGGTCGGATTGTTGATGGGCCAGCGCTACTGGGGAAGGGATGCAGCAGTCATTGTTTCAGGGTTCAGGGGCTGAGCTGAAGCAGACGAGTCAGGAACAGAGCCGCATGAGTGAGCTGTTGCAGCAGACCGCCCGGGAGTACCAGTCCCAGCAGGCGCAGATCGAGTCGCAGCAGCAGGCGCTGGCCCAGTCAGCGCCAGGGCGTTACTGGGCCCAAGTAGAGAAGATGGAGCTGGAGCGCCAGTTGCTGCAACAGCGGGGTCAGCAGCTCGACAGCTCGCTGCAGGAGATGCGCAACCGGCTCGGCAGTAACAGCAATCGTTGGCGGGTGGCGGAGGCGGAGTATCTGATGCGCCTGGCCAATCATCGCCTCTCCCTCAGCAGTGACCTGAAGAGCGCAGCGGCAGCGCTGCAGGCGGCGGATACGCGGCTGCGCGATACCCTTGATCCCGGCTGGAACGGGGTGCGGGATATTTTGGCCCAGGAGATCAGCACTCTACAATCGACCCCCATTGCTCGATTGGAGTGGGCTGAGCGGCCCGTTATCAACGGACTGATCGAGCAGGTTGATGGCTTGCGGCTACTGGATGAGGGGCGGCGTGGTGTTGCGTCCCAAGGCGAACGTTGAAACCGTACAGCCGCCGATGGAGGATGGGCGCATCGACTGGCGCCAGCTGGCGGAGGATCTGTGGCAGGGCTTCAAATCGCTGATGGTGATTCGCCACCACCAAGCGTCCGGTGACGGCGATGTTGCCGCCGGAGCAGCGCTACTTCATCTACCAGAATCTGCGTCTCAAGCTGGAAGGAGCGAAGCTCGCCCCTGCTGAGCAACAGCAGCGAGCTCTATCAGGATAGCCTGCAGACCGCCCATCAATGGGTGGCGCGCCATTTCGATAGTCATGTGCCGGAGACCGGTCTGTTTCTAAAGCAGCTCGACCTGTTGGCACAGCAGCCGGTGCAGCTCAAGCATCCCGATATCTCCGCCTCGCTGCGGGCGTTGCAGGGGCGGCGTGCGCTGCTGCGTGATCA
>AASF01001851.1 GCA_000168735.1 Candidatus Endoriftia persephone str. Hot96_1+Hot96_2
GATCCTCTGGATCTTTGACCATCAGACCGACCCTCAACATCTTGAGCTCGACCGCGCTACGCCTGCCAGCCGGCGTACCGCTAACCCTGGTACGCAACAAAATCGATCTAACAGAACTCGCTCCATCGATAAAGAGCAATAATGGGATCACCGAACTGGCACTCTCAGCAAAAAGTGGTGCCGGTATGGAGCTGCTCCGGCAGCATCTGAAGCAGAGTGTCGGATTTGGCGAATCGAGTGAGGGTGAGTTCATGGCGCGGCGCCGCCACCTGGATGCACTGCAGCGCGCCGCCACAGCCTTGGAGCGGGGCAACCAGCAGTTCAAGCAATTTACCGCTGGAGAGATCCTCGCCGAAGAGCTGCGTCAGGCCCAGCAGGCA
This sequence comes from Candidatus Endoriftia persephone str. Hot96_1+Hot96_2, assembly GCA_000168735.1. Lineage (GTDB taxonomy): Bacteria > Pseudomonadota > Gammaproteobacteria > Chromatiales > Chromatiaceae > Endoriftia > Endoriftia persephonae. The sequence continues at coordinate 381 of AASF01001851.1, forward strand.
TTGAACGAGATCACCGGTGAATTTTGTGCCGACGACCTGTTGGGCCGGATCTTTTCCAGCTTCTGCATCGGCAAATAGTCAACGCTCGCGGCCTGGATGGAAACGCCGCACCTGCTGGAAAAAGCGTGCGTTTGAGGTGTCTCGCGTATGCCGGGTTGATAGCGCAAAGCGATATAGAGACGGATTATCTCCATCGTCTGGCTGGCCAGCTCCGGTCGCTGCTGGGCAATCCGTTTCGCAAGATCGAGCGGTCCCTCATTGCGCAGTCGATGGATACCCACACGCTGAAGCTTTCTACAGAAACGCTGATAAGCCTTCAGCACAGGGTCGCTGCCTGCACGGCCCCGGGTAATAATGAACAGCGCAAGTGTCGCCAGCACAATTGCCATCACAGCAAGCAGCAGCTGCATCCACTGGCGCATGCCCCTGAGCTCAATGCCCAGAGAACGCATCAGATTGAACTGACGCGCACGACTGTAGCCCACCACCCAGCGTCGCCAGCCCATGTTAGCCGCGTCCAACGCCAGTACCAGCCGGTTGCCCAACTGGCCCAGCAGACTCTGTTCAGAGATACGAAATAACACCGGTTCGCCAATACCCCGCCTGGCGGTTGAGATAGAGCTGAGGAGACGCTCCGGAGCAACCGCTGTGGTTGGATCGATCCGCACCCAACCACTATCCGCCAGCCAGACCTCTACCCAGGCGTGGGCGTCGGACTGGCGCAGGATCAGATAGTTGCCGACCGGATTGTACTCCCCACCGAGATAGCCGATTACCAGCCGGCTCGGTATCCCCGCGATGCGCATCAGTAGAGCGAAGCTACTGGCGTAGTGTTCACAAAATCCCTGGCGTCCCTCAAACAGAAACTGATCCGTAGGGTTTTCTCCGTAGAGGGGGTGGATTGAGAGTGTAGACCAAGGGTCTGCTATGAAAGAATTCGAGGGCCGCAGCAATCAACTGTCGATCATCCCCAGCCAGCTTGCGCCAGTCTGCCACCAGCTGTGACATGCGCGGAGTAATGTTGTCGGGCTGTTGCAATGCCCGTGCGAGCTGATGTTCTTTCAACGGGGAGGTTTTGTAGTCGAGATAGGAGCTAAGGCGATAGTTGATCTCTCGATCGACTGCTTTATCGGCAACCAGCTGAAATGTCTCCGTCAGGCGTGCACCGCTGGGGGCGAGTGCAGGGAGGTCGAGAGCAAACAGCCACTTGCGATAGTGGGGCTCGACAAACACCTCGTAATCGATGGCTGGGGCCAGGGGTTGAATAACACCCTTGGCGAGGGGGCGATGCTTGCTCTGTTGATTGTGCCAGCTGATCCCATCGCTATCCCAGAGCACCAACGCCCGCCAGTAGCGCGACTTGGCGGCGGGCAGTTCACCGTCGAAGTGGGCCCGAAAGGCGATTGCCTGGGACTGACTCAGGCGGCTGACACTACCGGGGCTAACATGCTCATCGAGCCCGGTTACACCGCCCGATTTATCGACAAAGAACTGCCACAGGGGGGTGCTGACGCGGGGAAAGAGTAGAAATAGCAACAGCGCCAGCGGTAGCGCCTGCAAGGCAAGCCGTAGCGTAGTACGAACAATCTGCCAGATATCCTCATCCGACTGTAGCCGGTTGCTCAGATTCAGGATCGCAATCAGCCCCAACATCAACAGAAACAGGTAGGCGGCGAGCAGAAAGCTCTGATCGTAGATGAACTGAGTAATGATGACAAAAAAGCTGATATAGACTGCCACATAGATGTCCCTACCCTGTTTCATCTCCATCAGCTTCAAGCCAAGCATCACACAGAGTAGTGCAACCCCGGCCTCCCGACCGAGCAGAGTCTGATAGTTGCTGTAGACCAGCCAGGTTCCAAAGATGGTGATAATCAACAGCAGGAAGCGGCCAGGCTGCAGCCTGGCGTAGGAGTGCGCAGCGAAACGCCACAGCACGATGACGATAAAAAAGAGGCTGACAGCCACCTCCATATGGCGTGCATGGGGCAGTGCACTGAGTGTGGAGAGCAGCAGCAGCGCCAGCAGACTGCGTGAGCCGATCACCCGCTGCAGGGGTTGAGAGCGTATCATCCTGGAAAATCTGCCAGTGCGGTGAGACAGCGCTGCAGCTGCTGCTCACCCCGCCCTATCGGCGAGTAAAAGCCGGGCAGGCACAAACCGTAGTTGAGCTGGCGCTTTTCGCACCATAGAAGATAGCGGGTCAGCAGGCTGAGGCGTACCTCGATATCCATCGCCTCAAGCCGATCCCAGTCAAACAGGTAGTCACCACCCCCCTGGCTGCCAGCAAAGCGTTTGCTCTGCATCCCCTTATCACGCGCATGCACCTTCCAGTCGATGCGAGCGGGCGGGTCGCCAGGCTGATAGCGTCGGTGTCCGATGAAGTCATCAACCCCCTGCCCCTGTGGGCCCCTGCCCTCTCGTTTCAGCAGATGCAGAGCGGAGGGTTCACCCTGTCCGGCGGGCTTCGGATAGACGATGCAGGCTGCATCGAGCGGCAGATAACACCAAGCATAGAAGAGTCCGAGTGGATAGAGGCTGGAGAGAGTCAGTTCGGGCAGCTTGAGCCGACCGCGCTGCGGCGCCGGCAGATCAATTGCATAAGTGTAGTCGCTGGCAGCATCGATAGTAGCGGCCTGCTGTGGCCCCAATTTGAGGCCCAGTCTCACCGCCGGGTGGGGATTGCTATCCGGATTTTGGATTAACAGCTCAAAGCGTGCCATGTTACCGGCAAAGACCGGCCCGCCACGGACGGAGAGAATCTTCA
>AASF01001850.1 GCA_000168735.1 Candidatus Endoriftia persephone str. Hot96_1+Hot96_2
AGCAGAGCGGCACTGAGTGCACGACCTGACCGCACTCCTGATGGAGTCGGCAGACAAGTTCAAAGAGCCGGACCTGGAGCGATTTCTGGAAGCGGCAGCCCACGATCTGAGCCGGGTGCGGCCGCTGTAGCTGCTGGGTGAGCTGGTGTTGGTGGCCGACCAGTGGCTCTATGCTGCACCGGCCGATTTGATCCGGCCCCTGGCCTCTTATTGGGGCCTGGATGCGCTCAAGAACCGCAAGCCCTGGGAAGAGCTCTGGCCAGGCCGCCTGCCGAAGCCTGGGCATGGTCACCCACGGTGGTGTGCGCAAGCTGACACTGACCCCGGCTCCCACCGGGGCACAGATTCTCAAGCTGAGTTCGGCCTACTCATACCGCTACAGCGCACGCTACGCCATTGGGATACAGGCAGCAGATACCACCGTGCCGGAGGAGTCGAGAGAGCTGCTGCTCACCCGGCGCCACGGCAGCGGCCCTGCAGGCCCTGGCCAACCAAGGGGTGACCAAGCCGGTGATGTTGGGCAAGGCCGCCATGGGCGGCATGCCGAAGAACGGCTCGCCCGCGGCCCTGGCGCAGGACCTGCTGGATCTGTTTGAGAGAATGGCAGCATGACCACCCTGGCGCTGGAGATCCACAACAAGGGGCTGATGCAGGCGCTCAGCCAGGGCCCTGAGCTGCTAAAAAAGCACGTGCAGCAGGCCGTGCTGCGCAGCGTGATGGAGATCGCCCGGGATGCCCGTCGCAACGCACCCAAAGCTTACAGCACCCTGACCCACTCCATCATTCAACGCATGGTCGACCCACTCACCGGCGAGGTGGTGGCCGGGGTGGATTATGCGCAGATGGTGGAAGAAGGCACCGAGCATAGCGGATTTCCGAACGAACAGGCCCTACTCGACTGGATTAAGACGAAGCACATCGAACCGCATGACCCGACGATGGATCAGCAGGATCTGGCCTTTGTGATGGCCAGAAGCATTGCCCTGCGTGGCACCCNCAGCCCAGCCCTATCTGAAGCCTGCCCTGCAAAGCAACAAGGCCAAGGCGGAGCGGGCGCATCAACCGCGCCATCAATGCCGCGCTGAAGGAGATGGGCCCAATGATGGGAGCAAAAGCGCTGGAGCGTATCGACGACCGGCTGAATGCCATCCAGCCAGTGCTGGAGGCCGCCCCTGCCGGGCCGATTGGTGGAGCGTGGATTCATCCCATACGAGACACGCAGCCAGCCAGAGCTGTTGCAGGGCCGTGGTCAACCTGGTGGCCAGCGACGAGGGCCACTACAACGCCGCTCGAGGCATGGCCGCCAGAGAGGGCACCCTGCAGCTGATCCTGTCCTGTCACCTGCAGGTAGAAGAGGCCCAGACCAGCGCCGAGCTGCAGCAGGCCCGAGATCGACCTGGCGGAGCAGATCAAGGCTTTCGTGCGTGGTGGGGTACAGGGCATGAGCCTGTCGCTCGAAAGCCTGCAGCTCTCCCGCCAATTGGAACACCCCTACGGCTGGGTGGTGGCGTTTATCAATATCAGGCCGCCTGCGGCCGCAACACAATGAGGCAACTATCATGAGCGAACAATTTGACTCGATCTATTGGCGCGGCCAGGGGCCGCTCTTTCTGGCCGCACGGGACGCCACCGGCCAGCCGCTGGGGTTCAGCTTCGTCGGCGATGTGGAATCCGTTGAGGGCTCCCCCTCGGTCTCACGTCAGGACATCAAGGAGAACGTCACCGGCCAACGCAATACCGCCGCTAGCTTTATCACCGAGCAGTCGACCGACATCACCATCAACTTCAAGTCGGCCAAGCCAGCCCATCTTGCCCAGGCGCTGCAGGCAGACCTGACCGTCAAGTCAGCTGGCAACGTCTCCGCCGAGGCCCACACCGCCTACCATGACAAGCTGATCAAGCTGGCCAACGTGAAGGTCTCGAACGTGGCGATCTCGGGCTCTGCCGAGGGTACGGATTTCATTACCCATGCGGATGAGGGCATGGTCGAGATCCTCTCCACCGGGCAACATCGGCGACGGCGCGGCGATCACCATCGGTTACGACTTTGCTGCGCAGAAACATCTCTCGGGCCAACCCCAGCAACACCGAGTTCATGATGACCTTTCCCGGCATCAATACCGCCAATAACGACAAGCGAGGTCGTTGCACCGTCTACCGCATCACCATCGATCCGGCATTCCTCTCCCTGATCCAGGGTGACCAGGAGATGTCGCTTTCGGTCAAGGCCAAGATGCTGATGGATGACTTGCGCCCGGTGGGCGATCAGCTCTATGGCTGGGAATTTGAAGACTGATGGCTGAGGATCTGGAAACCCTCTTCCCGGATGCGGATCTGATCCTCAATGGCGAGCCGGTCACCGTGCGGGAGTACCGGTTCCTGGATGGCCTGAAGGTCGCTGCCATGGCCCAGTCGTTGATGGCCGGCCTGGCGGATCTCTTCCTGGAAGAGACAGCTCCTGAGGCGTTCGACTTTGCAGCTCTCGAGGCGGTGTTCGGCTCCATGCCAGGCCTATTGGTCGAACTGCTGAGCATCAGCACCGGCAAGCCACAGGAGTGGGATTGAAACGCTATCCGATGATGACGGCCACACACTGATGATGACCTGGTGGAGGGTCAACAGCGGTTTTTCCGTCCGCCGCCTGGCTGCCCCGCTGGTAGCCAGGCAAAGGGCGAACGCTCAGGCTGGGGTGGCGTCTTCGCCAAACTGATCCGCCACGGGCCATCAGCGGGAGCAGCTGCCGCACTACACCCGGCGGCAGCTGGAACTTTACTTCAGGCAGGCAGAGCGGCAGGAGGCGGCAGACAGGGCCGGTCGGATCGTGGATATCCGGGCGGCCTTGTCGAAGGAGGGGGATCGGTTGATC
>AASF01001849.1 GCA_000168735.1 Candidatus Endoriftia persephone str. Hot96_1+Hot96_2
CCTTGATCAACGAGCGTTTGCTCGCCACTTCCGCACCAGTCTTTTCAATATGCTGCGCCGCTCCGCAGATATCTCAGTCTCCGGGGTGCAGATGCAGAAGTTCTCCGAGTTCGTCCACAGCCTGTTTGTGCCGACCAGCCTGAACATCGTGCGCATGCGTCCGCTGCGTGGCAAAGCCTTGATCGTGATCGACCCCAAGCTGGTGTTTGCGGTGGTGGACAACTACTTCGGTGGCACCGGGCGCTTCCACACCAAGGTCGAGGGGCGCGACTTCACCCCCACCGAGCTGCGGGTGATCCAGCTGCTGCTGAAGCAGGCGTTCGGCGATCTGCAGGGGGGCCTGGAAGCCGGTGTTTCATGTGGAGTTCGAGTACGACAGCTCCGAGGTCAACCCACAGTTTGCCAATATCGTCAGCCCCTCCGAGGTGGTAGTGGTGACTAGCTTCCATATCGACCTGGAGAACAGCGGCGGTGATTTCCACATCTGCCTGCCCTATTCGATGTTTGGAGCCGATCCGTGAGCTGCTCGATGCGGGTGTGCAGAGCGACCGGGGTGAGCGGGATGAGCGCTGGGAGCGCTCCCTGCGCGAAGAGATCCTCGGTGCCAAGATCGAGCTCAAAAGCATCCTCACCGAGACCTGTGTGACCCTACGTGAGCTGTCGAAGCTGGACAAGGGGGACATCATCCCGATTGAGCTGCCAGAGGAGGTGGAGGTGACCGCTGCCGAGGTGCCGGTTCTTCCGCGGCAAGCTGGGGGTCTCCNGATGGCAACTATTCGGTACGCATCTCGAAGTGGATCAAACCAGCCACGGCAGGCCGGCGTTGCACGAATATCTTGAGTATGAGACGGATTCTGCAGCCGGATCCGCAGCGGAATAGAGACAGGACTTGAATCATGAGTGATACAGAAAATAGCGAGCAGGGTGCTGAAGTGGTCGGCGACGAGTGGGCCGAGGCCCTGGAAGAGCAGAGTGGCAGTGAAGGTGGTGCAAATTTGCCGGCGGTGAATGGCGCGGAGGATGAGGATGATGCCGAAACGGTCAGCCTGGATGCGATTCTTGATGTGCCGGTGATCATCTCGACTGGAGATCGGCCGCACCAAGATCAACATCCGCAAGTCTGCTCCAGCTCAATCAGGGACTCGGTGGTGGAGCTCGACCGGCTCGCCGGCGAGCCGAATGGATGTGCTGGTCAACGGTACTCTGATCGCCCAAGGCGAGGTGGTGGTGGTGACTGACACGTTTTGGCCATGCGTCTGACCGACATCATCAGCCCTGCCGAGCGGGTCAAGCGGCTTAGCTAGGGGCCCTCTAATGATCCGCCTCAGCGCAATCCCTCTATTTTTATGCAGCCTGCTGGCGACGGCGGCGGAGGCCCCGGGCGGCAAGGTGGGCGGCACGATGCTTGAGCCGATGTCTGCGACGCAACTGCTGGAGACCGCCGGTGGTCTGTTGCTGGTGCTGTTGTTGATCTTTGGTGCGGCCTGGCTGTTGAAACGCTATGGCCAGCTGCCCAGCGGCAGCAAGGGTCTGGTGCGGGTGGTGGGCGGTGCCTCGCTGGGCCCGCGGGAGCGGGTAGTGGTGGTCGAGGTGGACGGGGTGCGATTGCTGCTTGGCGTCGCGCCGGGGCGGGTGGAGAGACTACATCTGCTTTCGAGTAGTGGGGAGAAGGGCGGGCAACCCTTCGAGAAAGAATTGAGTC
>AASF01001848.1 GCA_000168735.1 Candidatus Endoriftia persephone str. Hot96_1+Hot96_2
CCCTTGATCACTGATGGGCGCTTCTCTGGCGGTACCTCTGGGCTCTCCATCGGCCACTGTCACCGGAGGCCGCCGAGGGCTGGCAATATCGGCCTGGTGAAGGAGGGCGACACCATCGAGATCGACATTCCGCAGCGGATCATCCGCGTTGCGCTCTCCGACAAGAAGCTGGCGTCGCGGCGTGAGGCGATGGAGGCCAAGGGCGATAAGGCGTGGCAGCCGAAGAAGCGCAAACGGCAGGTCTCCCAAGCATTGCAGGCCTATGCGGCGTTGACCACCAGTGCGGCCAGAGGCGCGGTGCGGGATCTCTCCCAATTGAAGCGTTGATCTCCGTTCGTTCCTGGCTCCGGCGATGTCTGCCGGAACGATATTTTTGATGGTTGTCAAAGCAGCCATGCCTGGACTGTCTAATACTGTCGGCTTAGACACAGAATCCAGACAGAATCCAGACAGAATCCAGACAGAATCCAGACAGAATCCAGACAGAATCCAGACAGAATCCAGACAGAATCCAGACAGGAGCAGACAGGGTAATGAGTGTGATCTCCCAATCCATGACTGAGGACCACCGGCGTTGTGATGAGTTGTTTGCGGATGCCCGAATCGGCTGCTGCAGATAACGACTGGTCGCGGGCGCACAGTAATTATGATGCCTTTCGCGAGGCGATACTGCACCACTTCCGCATGGAAGAGGAGCTGCTTTTTCCTCGCTTTGAGCAGCAGACCGGTATGACGATGGGGCCGACCCAGGTGATGCGCAGCGAGCATGCGCAGATGCGTGAGCTGTTTGAGGAGATGGAGGGGGCGGTGGTCGCACAACAGCAGGATCGCTTCCTCGGTCTGTGTGAGACCCTGCTGATGCTGATGCAGCAGCACAACGCCAAAGAGGAGCAGATGCTCTACCCAATGACGGATCAGGCACTGGGCAATGCCGCTGCTGGCGAGCTGCTGGAACAGATGCGGGCGCTGTGACAGGAGGGGTGAAATGGAGGTCAGTCTTGATGTCAGTATGCTGGAACCCTGCGAGCCCGTGGATCGCAAGCTGGAGTCGGTTGAGCAGCTGAAAGAGGGGGACTACCTATTTGGTGATCCACCGCAAGGAGCCTTTGTTGCTCTACCCGTTGTTGGCGCAGCGGGGATTTTGTTACCGGATGCGCAAGGGCGGGCCTTCGGTCTATCAGGTCCTCATCTGGCGCGAACAGGATGCGGCTGCCGAGTCGACCGTCAATAAACGGCTGGCGGGTAACTAGCTTGACCTCCACCGCCTCCCTGTCGCTGGAGCAGGCGCCACCGATCTCGGTGCCGTTTCGCTTTTTTCTTACCGCACCGCTGTTTTTGCTGCTGGCCTCTCTGTTGCTGATGCTGGAGGGTGCGGCGGTGCTGATGGATCGCTGGTCGCCGCTGACCCTGTCGATGACCCATCTATTTACCCTGGGGGTGTTGGGCCAGGTGATGATGGGGGCGATGTTGCAGATGCTGCCGGTGTTGGCAGGTTCGCCGGTGCCGCGGGTGGTGCCCGTTGGCCACCACTGTGCATCTCGCAACCTCGCTCGGCACGCTGGCGCTAGTGGCCGGTTTCCTCGGTGCCGGAGCGCTCTGGATGAAGCTGGCGGTGTGTCTGCTGGCAGGCGGGTTTACGTTCTTCATCAGTGGGGTCGGGATCGCCCTGTGGCGGGTGGTTCGAGTCAGCACCACGGTGATTGCGATGCGCCTGGCGGTGCTCGGGCTGCTGGTGACAGGTGCTACTGGGGCTCTATCTGGCGGCAGCTCAGTTGTGGAAGCTGCCCTATGTTGATCTGATCATGCTCACCAATACTCACCTGGCTTGGGGCGGTACGGCCTGGGTGGGGTTGTTGATCGTCGGCGTCGGTTATCAGGTGGTGCCGATGTTCCAGTTGACCCCAGAGTACCCGGTGCGGCTGCAACGGCTCTTCGCGCCACTGCTGTTTGCTGCGCTGCTGGTCTGGTCCCTCGACTACTGGTCGGTCTCGGCTGCGTCCTGGCTGGCATTGCTGGTTGGTTCTGGCTTCATGCTGTTTGCGCTGGTGACCTTGTATCTGCAGCATCAGCGTCGCCGCAAACTGGCCGATGTGACCCTCAATTTCTGGCGTCTGGGGCTGGGGCTAGTGGTGCTGGCCTGGCTGCTGATGCTGACCAGAGCTCTTTCGGATTTTAATCTTGATCTGTGGTTGGGCGTCTGTCTGATCTTCGCCGTGCTCTCGATCATCAACGGCATGCTCTACAAGATCGTGCCGTTTCTCAGCTGGTTCCATCTGCAACACCAGAAGACCGCCTCGCTGGCTGGCGGCGGTCCGCGGATTCCGAGCATGAAAGAGCTACTGCCGGATCGTTTCGCCCGCCGCCAATGGTATCTGCATCTGCTGGCACTGCTGCTATGGGCTGGGGTGCTGGCTGTTGGTGACAGTTTGACGCTACGCGGCGGGTCTTTTTTTGGGGCTATCTTCCCTGCTTCTCTGCTACAATTTGGTGCGCGTTGTTGCTGAAGTTTCGCCATCTGCAGACTGAACTTCGGGCAGCTGCCCCGGCGGGGGCGGTTGATCAACACTATTAGAATAATGGGAAAGACCGGGAGCCAGCCTTGCCATTTAATCTGCGACAGACCTATCTCTTTGCGCGGCTAGACGATGATCAATTCCAGCAGGTCACTGAATTCAGCCGCACTATCAAACTGAATGATGGCCAGATGCTGTTCCAGGCGGGTGATGCGGCGGATCGCTTCTTTCTCGTCACCACCGGCCAGATTAAACTCTACCGGTTGGCGATGAACGGCAACGAAAAGGTCATTGAGATCATCTCTCCCGGCCACACCTTTGCTGAGGCGCTGATGTTTCTGGAGAGCCCAGGCTTTCCGGTGAATGCCACCGCTATGGGCACGACTGAACTGGTGACGATTGATAACGCCCAGTTTCTGACCATGCTGCGCGGTTCGGTGGATACTTGTTTCCGGCTGATGGCTGATATGAGTCAGCGGCTCAAGCTGCTGATCAAAGAGATCGACGACCTCACCCTACAGAGCGCCACCGGCTCGGGTCGCCGGCTTCCTCTGGGGCAAGTGGGATGCGGTCGGCGCAAACATCGAGTTGGAGGCACACCAAAGGGGTGCTGGCGTCGCGGTTGTCGGTCAAGCCAGAAACCTTCTCACGTATCCTGCACAACTTCTCTGAACAGAATCTGATCAAGGTGAAGGGGGGGAGTATCACCGTGCTC
>AASF01001847.1 GCA_000168735.1 Candidatus Endoriftia persephone str. Hot96_1+Hot96_2
TCCCCTCTGAGCTCATTGTTGGAGGGGCAAAGTGAAGGCCTTCTACAGACGCCACAGCTACTTAGGAGTAGACGTCATGGCAATGAGCGCAGCAGAAAAGAACGCAATCGTTGAAGAGTACAAACGCGGACCGAACGACACAGGTTCCCCCGAGGTGCAGGTAGCCCTGCTGACCTCGCGTATCCTTCAGCTCACTGAACACTTCAAAGAGCATAAGCAGGACCACCACTCCCGTCAGGGCCTGGTGCGCATGGTCAACTCCCGCCGCAAGCTGCTCGACTACCTGAAGAATAAAGACGTGGATCGTTACCGCGATCTGATCTCCCAGACTAGGTCTGCGCCGCTAAGCGCATCGTCAATTCTGCACAGAGGACAAAGAGAGTGACTGCAATCAAAAAAGAGTTTCAGTGGGGTGAGCACAAGGTCTCCTTAGAGACCCGGTGAGATCGCACGCCAGGCTGACGGCGCGGTGCTGGTCAATATGGACGACACCGTGGTTCTGGCCACCGTGGTCGGGGCCGGCCCGATCCCGGGTCGCCGACTTCTTTCCGCTGACAGTGGATTATCAGGAGAAGACCTATGCCGCGGGCAAGATCCCCGGCGGTTTTTTCCGCCGCGAGGGGCGCCCGAGTGAGAAGGAGATCCTCACCTCGCGTCTGATCGATCGTCCGATCCGTCCGCTGTTCCCCAAGGGCTACCAACAGTGAGGTTCAGGTGATCCTCACCCGTGAAGTCCCTCAATCCGGCAGTGGATC
>AASF01001846.1 GCA_000168735.1 Candidatus Endoriftia persephone str. Hot96_1+Hot96_2
TTAATTCCCGCAGCCTGATCAGCTGGTACTCAGTTTCGGTCTCGAGGCGGGTAGCTATGCCACCATGGTGTTGCGGGAGCTGCTGGAGGTGACGGCTCCCACGCCGCCGTAGCCGTCAACGCTGCCACTGCTCCTGTTTTGGGGTGCGTAGCAGCACATAGGCGGCGCCGGTGCCGCCGTCGCGGCGGGTGGCGGAGGTGAAGGCAAGTACATCGTCGGCGTTGCCGCAGCCAGATGTTGAGCTTCTGTTTGAGCACCGGTTGGCGATCTGCTGAGCCATATCCCTTGCCGTGGATGATGCGGGCGCAGCGCACCCGGCGCCGATGACACTCCTGCAGAAACAGGCCGAGGGTTTCGCGGGCGTAGCTGACATTCATGCCGTGCAGATCAAGCTCCAGGCCGACCTCGAAGCGTCCGCGGCGCAGCTCGCTGATCACCCGTTTCTGTACCCCTGGGCGGGAGAATGACAGCTCGTCGGTGGCCTCGATCTCCTGATCGAAATAGAGGTCTCTGTCGCCGAAGCCGTCGTCCGGCTTGCTCAGGTTGAGCGGACGGGGCGGTCGGCGCTTGCGGTAGGGTGCGGCTCGCTTTTGGGGTAGGGGGGCTACGTCGTCCATGGCCTCCTGGAAGGCCGTCCGGTCTGCTTCATCGATTTTGTTTTTCATCGGTTCAGAACAAAAAATCTGGATGGCCTGTCGGGCCCTGGGTGGTATTAAGCCCTTCGACCGGCGTTGGCAAAAAGGGTTCGTCGACGGGCTATGATCCTGTCACTCTGCAGGTGATGTTACCATGCCTCTTTTCCAGTATATTTGGCCCCCATCATGAAAATTCTGCTGAGCAACGACGACGGCTTTCAGGCCCCCGGGCTGGCGGCACTGACCGAAAGCCTCTCCCCGCTGGGGGAGATCGTTGTGGTGGCGCCGGAACGCAATCGCAGCGGCGCCAGCAATTCGCTGACCCTGGAGCTGCCGTTGCGCGGCCCATACGCATGACAATGGCTTTGTCAGCGTCGATGGCACCCCCACCGATTGTGTGCATCTGGCGATCACCGGGCTGCTCGAGGAGGAGCCGGATATGGTGGTCTCCGGGATCAATGCCGGTGCCAATATGGGGGATGATGTGCTCTATTCAGGCAACGTTGGCGGCGGCCACGGAGGGGCGTTTTCTTGCCCTGCCGGCGATTCCCCGTTTCGGATGAATTCTCACAATCCGGATCACTATGCGACTGGCGCGCGGGTGGCGCGGGAACTGGTCGAGCGTCTGTTGCAGAGGCCGCTTCCTTTCTGAGGTGATTCTCAACGTCAATGTACCCGATCTGCCGTTTGAACAGTCTGAAAGGCATGCAGGCGACCCGTCTGGGACACCGCCACAAGGCGGAGCCGGTGGTTCGGGCGGAGGATCCCCGGGGCAAGACAATCTATTGGGTGGGGCCGGCGGGGTGCCTGAACAGGATGCCGGGCCGGGTACCGATTTTTATGCAGTGCGCGAGGGATATGTCTCGGTGACGCCGTTGCAGGTCGATCTGACCCGGCATAGCGCGCTGGATAGCGTCGGGGCCTGGCTAGCATGAGCCTGTTGCGCCCGGAACACCAGGGAATCGGTATGACCTCTCGAGCGCACCCGCGAGCGGCTGGTGCAGCGTCTGCGCAACAGTGGTATCCATAATCTGGCGGTGCTGGAGGTGATGCGCACCACACCGCGCCACATCTTTGTCGATGAGTGCACTGGCGAGCCTGGGCCTATGAGGATACCGCATTGCCGATCGGACATGGTCAGACCATCTCGCAGCCCTATACGGTAGCGCGTATGACCGAGGCGCTGCTTGGAGGCGGGGCCACTCGGACATGTGCTGGAGATCGGTACCGGTTCAGGTTTTCAGTGCGCGGTTTTGGCGCAACTGGTGGGCGCGGGTCTCACAGTGTCGAACGCATCGGCGCCCTGCTCGAACGGGCGCGGCAGCGACTGCAGGAGCTTGGTCTGCGCAATGTGCGTCTGAAACCACAGTGATGGTGGCATCGGACTGCCAGAGTATGCGCCGTTTGATGCGATCCTGGTGACGGCGGCTCCTGAGGGAGTGCCACAGCGTTTATTGCAGCAACTC
>AASF01001845.1 GCA_000168735.1 Candidatus Endoriftia persephone str. Hot96_1+Hot96_2
TTAACGATCGCCTTGATCCGGTTGAGAAGTTTGATCTGATCTCGGTAGAGGCGCCGCCTGCTCGAACGCCAGCGCCGCAGAGGCCGCCTCCATGCGCGCCACCAGCGCATCCACCACCGTACTGGTCTTACCATCGAGAAACAGCTCGGCATGGCGCACATCCTCGCGGTAGTCGGTCTCGCTGATCAGGCCGACACAAGGCGCGCTGCAGCGTTTGATCTGATACTGCAGGCAGGCTCGCGAGCGGTTGCGAAAGAAACCCTCCTCGCACTGGCGCACCGGAAACAGCTTCTGCAACAGCTGCAAGGTCTCGCGGGTCGAACCGGCGCTCGGATAGGGACCGAAGTAGCGTCCACCACCCTTGCGTGAGCCGCGTCGGAAACTGAGTGCCGGGAACGACTGGTCGGTGGAGAGATGGATGTAGGGGTAGCTCTTGTCGTCCCGTAGCAGCACATTGTAGCGCGGCTTGAGCGACTTGATCAGATTGTTCTCCAGGATCAGCGCTTCAGCCTCGGTGTGGGTCACCGTCACCTCGATGCGTTCGATCTGGACGAACCATGCGGCTGGATGCGCAGATTGAGAGCGCGGGTGAAGTAGCTGCTCACCCGCCGCTTCAGATTCTTCGCCCTTGCCAACATAGAGCACCTTGTCGTCGGTGCCGATCATACGATAGACCCCCGGGCCTGGAGGTCAGCGTCTTGAGAAAGGCCTTAGCGTCGAAACAAGCTTTAGACGACGGTTCACTCATCGTCAGAGAGTCTGCAGCAGCTCTCTGGCACGTGCAAACACCTGCTCGAACATCGCTGTGGTGAGTCTTTTTGTCTGGGTGTTGTAGCGGCTGCAGTGGTAGGAGTCGAGCAGCCGGAGGCCATTCGGCAGGCGGTGTTCAGCCGCATGACCGAAGGCAAACGCCTTCAGCTTCTGCCCGGATGCCTTGAGCACCGCGTTGTGGGCAATGCAACCCAACGCTAGCACCACAGCCCCCTTCTCCAGGCTTGCCAGCTCTTGGCTAAGGTAGTGGTTGCAGTTGTTAATCTCCACCCCCTGCGGCTTGTTCTGCGGTGGCAGGCACTTCACCGCGTTGGTGATGCGGCAGTCGAACAGCTGCAGGTCATCATCTGCCGCCACCGATTCGGCCCGACTGGCAAAACCGTAGCGGTGCAGCGTCTGGTAGAGCAGGATGCCGGCGTGATCTCCGGTGAACGGGCGTCCGCTCGCGTTCGCCCCATGCATGCCCGGCGCCAGCCCCACCAGCAGCAGGCG
>AASF01001844.1 GCA_000168735.1 Candidatus Endoriftia persephone str. Hot96_1+Hot96_2
CCGTGGCGAGTCAGGATCGACTCGGGATGGAACTGCACCCCCTGCACGTCGAGTTCCTTATGGCGCACCCCCATGATCTCATCCATCTCGCCGTCACGTTCGGTCCAGGCGGTGATCTCCAGACAGTCTGGCAGACTCGCCTTCTCGATCACCAGCGAATGATAGCGAGTCGCCTCGAAGGGATTCTCCAAACCGCTGAAGACGCCTCTGTCGGCATGGTGAATAGGCGAGGTCTTGCCATGCATCACTTCACGGGCGTGCACGATCTTTCCGCCGAAGGCCTGGCCGATCGACTGGTGACCAAGACAGACACCGAGCAGCGGGATGCGCCCGGCGAAGGCCTTGATCGCCGCCACCGAGATACCAGCCTCGCTGGGGGTGCAGGGGCCTGGGGAGATCACCAAGTGATTCGGCTGCAGCGCCTCGATATCGTCGATGGTGATCTCGTCATTGCGCTTCACCACCACTTCCGCGCCCAGCTCGCCAAAATACTGCACCAGGTTATAGGTGAAGGAGTCGTAATTATCGATCATCAACAACATAATTACGCCTCCTCTTCAGACGGATCACAGGCGTGGCGGTCGATACCGGCCTCCGCCAGGGCCACGGCACGGATAGATGGCCCTCCACCTTGTTCATGGTCTCTTTCCACTCCAGGGCGGGGATGGAGTCGGCTACCACCCCAGCGCCGGCCTGAATGTGTAATGTTTGATCTTTGATCACCGCAGTGCGGATGGCGATGGCGGTATCCATGTTGCCTGTTCCAGGAGAGGTAACCCACCGCGCCCGAATAGACACCCCGGTTTCACCGGTTCCAGTTCGTCGATGATCTCCATCGCCCGGATCTTCGGCGCCCCACTGACCGTGCCGGCGGGGAAGGTGGCGCGCAGCACATCCATCGCACTCATGCCCTCTTTCAGCTCACCGGTGACGTTAGAGACGATGTGCATAACGTGGGAGTAGCGTTCGATGATGAACTCGTCGGTGAGCCGCACGCTACCCACCTTGGCGACACGACCAGCGTCATTGCGCCCCAGGTCGATCAGCATCAGGTGCTCAGCACGCTCCTTGGGGTCGGCCAGCAGCTCTGCCTCCAGCGCCCGGTCCTCCTTCTCGGTGTAACCGCGACGGCGGGTGCCGGCGATGGGACGCACCGTCACCACGCCATCCTCCAGGCGGGTCAGAATCTCCGGTGAGGAGCCGACGATATGAAACTCACCCAGATTGAGAAAGTACATATAGGGCGAGGGATTGAGTCCGCGCAGGGCACGGTAGAGATCAAGCGGCGGTGCCTGAAACGGGATCGAGAGGCGCTGCGAGATCACCACCTGCATGCAGTCGCCTTCCAGGATGTACTCTTTGATCCGGTCCACCGCCTGCATGAAGCCCTCCTCGGAGAAGCCGGAGACAAAGTCCGACTCATTCACCTGACGGGCGGTTTTGCAGCCCCCCCGGGGTGCGCCGCGCTTCATCGACTGGATCAGCTCGCGGATCCGCGCCTCGGCTCCATCCAGGGTGCCGCCGGCGCTAGGGTCCACATGCACGATGACAAACATGCGCCCGCTGAGATTGTCGAATACCACCAGTTCGTCGGAGACCATCAGCAGGATGTCCGGGGTACCCATCAGGTCCGGGTTGGGACAGTTCGCCAGCTTGGGTTCGATATAGCGGACGATGTCGTAACCGAAATAACCCACCAAGCCGCCGTTGAAGCGGGGCAGCCCTTCCGGTTCGGCCGCTTTGTAGCGCTCCTGAAAGGCCTCGATCCAGGCTAGCGGATCCGTCGCCTCGTCGGCCTCCACGACCTCACCGTCGGTCACCACCTCGACGCTATGATCATTGACCCGGACATGGGTACGACAGGGCAAACCGATGATCGAGTAGCGGCCCCACTTCTCACCGCCGTGGACCGACTCAAAGAGATAGGAGTAGGGGCCGTCTGCCAGCTTGAGATAGACACTCAGGGGAGTATCGAGGTCGGCTAGCACCTCGCAGGCGACAGGGATGCGGTTAAAACCCTGGTCCACCAGGGCATCGAATTCTTGGGTGGGTCATGATCCTCTCCACACAACAGACAGACAAACAACGGACGTTTCGGTCGAAATCACCAACGCCATCTGTGTGCCGGTCTTCAGGCTCTTTTTGTGGCAGAAGGAAGTACATACTCTTGGTTCTGACTATGGAATGACTCTCAAAGATAATCGAAAAGGATGGCGCGACTCAAGCTGCAGCCTCCAGCAAACCCTTGACCTCTGCCATCGAGTCAACCACTGCATCCGGATCGTAGTTACGGATATCCTCGCCGTGATTATAGCCATAGCTCATGCAAATAATCTGGAACCCGGCGGCCCCGAGCCGCCTTCACATCACTCTTGGAGTCGCCGATCATCATTGCCTCCGCAGGATCGATCCCGAAGTATTTTGCGCCATGCAGCAGCGGCATCGGGGTCAGGCTTCTTCTTCGGCAGGGTATCACCGGAGATGATGATCTCGAAATCATCGTGAATGCCCAGATCCTTCAGTAGCGGCAGAGTGAACTGGGCCGCCTTGTTAGTAACACAGCCCAGCTTGTAGCCCTTCGCCTTGAGGTAGTCCAGCCCCTCTCGCACCCCCGGATAGAGCGCCGAACGCTTGGAGGTATTCTCCGCGTAGAGCGCCAGGAAGATCGGATAGGCTTTCTCGAACGCCTCATCCGATGGC
>AASF01001843.1 GCA_000168735.1 Candidatus Endoriftia persephone str. Hot96_1+Hot96_2
ATAGGGGAATGAATTAGCGGCGGGAATTCGCCTTGATCATCGTCCTGCTCTCATCGCGTTGGATTGCCCAGCAGATCGCCCATTTCAGCGAAACCCTGGCCGATGGCATCGGGCGGGTGCTGAAATCGGATCAACCGGTGGCGTTTCATTGGGCGTGGCCCGCGGGAGATCGAAGAGCTCGGTGAAAAGCTCACCGCCCTGGCCGAGACCCATGCGCATCACACCCAGGCCCAGCGCGAGCATGCCCGTCAGCTGGAGGAGTCGAACCGCTACAAATCAGAGTTCCTGGCGAATGTGAGCCATGAGCTGCGCACCCCGTTGAATTCGATCCTGCTGCTGTCGAAGATGCTGAGGGAGGAGGGGGACAATCTGGGCGAGCAGCAGTGCAAGCAGCTAAAGGTGATCCACGAGGCCGGCAGCGATCTGAAGGCGCTGATCGATAACATCCTCGATCTCTCGCGTATCGAGGCCGGGCAGGCTGGCCTTGTCCTTGATCAGATTGATATCAGGCGCATGGTAGAGGAGCTGCTGGAGCTGGTGCAGCCCCAGTTCGAGGCGCAAGGGGCTCTATCTGAAGGCGGAATTTGATCCGCAGTTGCCGGATGGCTTTCTCTCCGATCAGGAGAAGGTGCGGCAGATATTGAAGAATTTCCTTTCCAACTCGATCAAGTTTACCGCAGAAGGCGGCGCAATCCTGCATGTCTATCGAGACCTGGACTCCGCCTGTTGTCCGCTCTGTTTTGCGCTGCAGGATAGCGGTATCGGCATCCCGCAGGAGAAGCACGAACTGATCTTCGAAGCCTTCAAGCAGGCGGATGGCTCCACCAATCGGCGCTTTGGCGGTACCGGGCTGGGGCTCAGCATCAGCCGTCAGCTAGCGCAGCTGCTGGGCGGCGAGATTAGGCTGCAGAGCCAGGAGCAGCAGGGCGCACGATTCACTCTCTGTCTGCCGCTGCAACCGCCGGCTGATGCTGCGATAGAGCCGCCGCCGGGAACAGCCCTCTCTGCTTACCGTCAGTCGGCCGCGATCGCAGCCGGAGGAGCCGCCTGTGGATGCGTTCACGGGGGTGCGTTTGCTGTTGGTCGACAACAACCTGAACAACCTGCTGGCCCTGACGCCGCTGCTCGAGGGCTGGGGCCTGGAGGTGACCGCTGCGGGGGATGGCGACGAGGTGTTGGAGACGCTGAATGAAGAGAGTGACTTCGCCATCACACTGGTAGATACCATGATGCTGGGTATGGATGGCTATGATACGATTCGCCGTATCCGCGAAGAGGCGCGCTTCAGTGCCATGGCGATCATCGCGCTCACTGCAGACACGACGGCTGAAGATCGGGAGCGCTGTCTCGAAGTGGGGGCTGATGATTTCATCTCCAAACCGATCGAGATGGAGGAGTTGAAAACAGTGATCGAGCGGCACCTGCCCGCATGACCATTGAGACAAGCTGACGGACCGCCAGGAGCAGATGAAGCGCTACACCGGATTCAAGTTACTGATCGTTGACGATCATGAGCATAACCTTTTTACCCTGCGGACCCTAATCGAACGCCACATGGATGTGCAGGTGTTCGAGGCGGATTCCCGGCCAGCAGGCGATCGACATCGCGCTGCATGAGCCGGCTATCGACCTGATCATCCCTCGATGTGCAGATGCCGGGGATGGACGGTTTCCAGACTGCCTCGATGCTGAAGATCCGCAGCAAGACCAAAGATATCCCGATCATCTTTCTCACCGCGGCGTTCAAGACCGAGGCGTTCCAGCAGAAGGGTTACGAGGTCGGCGCGGTGGACTATCTGCTCAAGCCGATCGATGATAATCAGTTGATCAACAAGATCAGCACCTACTTCCGCCTGATCGAGAAGGAGCGTGGCCTCAACCGGGTGCTCGAGCAGAAGGTAAAAGAGCGCACCGCGGGAGTTGGCGGCAGCGAAGCGCCATCTGGGAGAATATCCTCACCCATATGTGGCGAGGCGCTGCTGCTGCTTAATCCGGAGGGAGAGATCGAATCGGTAAACCCTGGCCGCCTGGTGAGATGCTGAGCTATCCTGAAGATGATCTGGTTGGCATGACTATCGCTGATATCTTCGAGGAGGAGGAGCAGGAGCAGGCGGGTGCCTTCTTCGGCACCTGGGCTTGAGGCTCTGATTCGGACCGGAGCGTTGAACCGCATCGAGGCGCGGTTCATCGCCAAGGGATGGTCGGCGGGTACCGATACTGTTCTCCCGCACCGCAGTGAAGGATGAGGCGGGGGAACTTCACCATATCATCTGCATTGCAAAGGATATGACTGGATATGTACGTGAAGAGGATGCAGTTGATTCAGCATCCTGAGGAGTGTGTCATGAGTGAACCAACAGACCCGGAAATCCAAGGTGAAGATACCGTACTAACGGCCAATGCATTGAAGGCGATGGCGCATCCACTGCGCTGGAAGATCCTCTGTTCGTTGGGCGACAGTGAATTGTCTGTCGGTGAGATCGTGGAGCGTACCGGTACCTCACAGAGCAACATCTCCCAGCACCTGGAGCAGCTGCGTAACAAGAACATTGTGGTCTCCCGCAAGGAGGCAAACCGGATCTTCTACCGTATCCGCAACCATCAGTTACTCGACCTGATCGGCACCATGCGCAATGTGCTCTGCCCTGCCAATCTTGATGACCGCTATCCGAGGTAGAAACGATGGATGAAGCGCTGATCGATTTGCAGACTCGTGTGGCCTTTCAGGAAGAGAGCATCCAGGCACTGAATCGTGCGCTGCTGGATCAGCAGCAGTTCATCATATGCGCTGCAGGCGGAGCTGGAGACCGTGCACCAACGACTGCGTGCGCTCACGCCATCGCCACTGGAAAGTGATGCGGTGGAGCCGCCTCCGCCGCACTATTGAGAACGGCTCACTCCGATCGATATAGAATAAAAGGGCAATCTTCAGCCAAGCTCTTCCAGGGCGTGGTTAAGC
>AASF01001842.1 GCA_000168735.1 Candidatus Endoriftia persephone str. Hot96_1+Hot96_2
CTTATTCACTGCCTGGATTTAAGCAACCTGCGGTAGGATCGGGTAGCGGTGTTTTCAAGCGAGTTGTGGTGAATATAAAAAACAGGGCCGCTGATTCACTGATCTAGATGAGACAGAGATAAGGGCGTTGGTGGATGAGGTAGAAAAGTTAGAGATAAAGGATCTGTGGGTTACGGCTGACCGCAGGCCGGGATGGGAGTTGGAACGATGGTTGAATGGAATCCTGGTATCTTAATAAAGGTTGATGATGAATTTCACTCTGGTGCGCAATATAAGCTGACTTTCCGCATAGATGACAGCATTAATAAAACAATCAGATGGAGCGTTAGTCACCGGCGGAAAATCAGACCCGTTTCTTCCACAGTTACTTGGTGCCATCAACCAGGCTACGGAGATCGATATCACCGTAGCCTTTATCCGCCAGAGTGGCCTGGAACTTATCTTCGATGCGCTGAAGGATGCGATGGATCGCCGCGCCGTGATCCGGGTACTGACCTCCGACTATCTGGATGTGACCGAGCCCCAGGCGCTGCGGCGATTGATGCTGCTGGCGGAACGTGGCGCGGATGTTCGATTGTTCTCAACGGCTGGCGATCCTAGTTTTCACATCAAGTCCTATATCTTCCTGCGTCGCAACGGTGAAGATCTCTTTGCTGGTTGCGCCTTTGTCGGCTCCAGCAATATCTCCAACATGGCGCTGACCCGTGGTCTGGAGTGGAATCTACGGGTGGATTACCCGGCGGATTCGGCGAAGTTTCTGGAGATCATCGGCAAGTTTGAGTTGCTGTTCTCCGACTCGCGGGTGTTTCCACTCTGTCATGCCTGGATCGACGGCTATGCAGCACGGCGCAAGGTGTCATTGCAGATGGTCAGCGGTGAGCCGGAAGAGGAACCGCTGCCAGCCACGCCAACCGAGATCCAGGCCGAGGCGCTGCTGGCATTACAGGCCACCCGGAGTGCCGGTTATCGGCGCGGGTTGGTGGTGTTGGCCACTGGTCTGGGCAAGACTTGGCTGGCGGCCTTTGATGTGCAGCAGGTGAAGGCCAGGCGGGTGCTATTCGTTGCCCACCGGGAAGAGATTCTGATGCAGTCGGAAGCAACCTTCTCCCGCATTCACCTCGACGCGAGCATCGGTTACTACACCGGCAAGGCGAAGGAGGGGGAGGCAGATTTTGTCTTTGCCTCGGTCCAGACCCTGGGACGGGATGAACACCTGCAGCAGTTTGCGCCGGACTGCTTTGATTATCTCGTGGTGGATGAGTTTCATCATGCCGATTCCACTACCTATCGTCGCTTGATCAACTATTTCCAACCTCGTTTCATGCCTCGGCCTGACGGCCACGCCGGAGCGCACAGATCAGGCGGATATCCTTTCGTTGTGTGATGACAATCTGGTGTTTGAGCGGAATTTCGTCGCAGGGCATCAACGCAGATCTGCTGTGTCCGTTTCACTACCACGGCATCCATGACCAAGCCGTCGATTATACGGAGATCCCTTGGCGCAACGGGCGCTTTGATCCCAGTGATCTGAGCAACAAACTCGCGACCCGCGCCCGCGCCAAACATGCGCTTTCTGTGTGGCGGGAACTACGCCAGAGTCGCACCCTGGCATTCTGCGTCTCTCGTACTCACGCAGAGTTTATGGCCGACTATTTCTCTCGTGCGGGTATCCGAGCGGCGGCGGTGCACGCCAAGTCGGCAATGCCGCGTAATGCGGCATTAAAGCCAACTGGAGGCTGGTAGTCTGGAGGTGATCTTCTCGGTCGATCTGTTCAACGAGGGCACCCGACCTGCCCGCTATCGATACGGTGATGATGCTCAGACCGACGGAGTCGAAGATCCTGTTCCTGCAGCAGTTGGGACGCGGCCTGCGGCTGCATCCCGGCCAAGGATCATCTGCGGGTACTGGATTTCATCGGTAATCACAAGGCGTTTCTGAACAAGCCGGAGTCCCTATTTGGAGTCTCCTCCCCTGCGTGAATTTCTGCGGCGGCAACAGAATGGCAATCTGCCACTGCCCAAGGGCTGTTATGCCAACTATGAGTTGGGTGTGATCGACTTTCTAAACGAAGTGATCAAGACTCTGCCCAAAGGGATTGTTGGATATCTACGAGCTGCTGAAGTCAGTGGAGCAGCGGCAGCCGAGTGCGGTTGAGATGTATCGTGCCGGGGTGAACTTTACACACATCAGGAGCAGATTTGGTTCATGGTTTGACTTGTTCGCAGATCGTGGAGGGCTGGACGAAGCACAGCAAAGGGTGCTGCAGCGCCATCGCCCCCTACTTCCTTGAAGTCGAAAAGGCCGCCATGGCCAAGTCGTACAAAATGGTACTGCTGGAGGCGCTACTGGAGCTTGATGGCTTCATCCACCCGCAGACCACCCAGAATCTGGCGATCCGTTCCGCCGAGATTCTGTTGCATCGCCCCGCCATTGATGAGGAAGGATTTGCCAGCACGTTTTCAGAATCTAGCCGCGGTTCTCGCTTCCAAATCTGGCCAATGGCTGACTTACTGGAACTCCAATCCAGTGAATGCCTTTGTGGGCGGCAATAAGAAACAGGGCAAGCCATTTTTTGAACTGGACGCGGATCGATTGAAGCCTAATTTTGAACTGACGGTCGGAAGATCGTGATCTGTTCCACGCCATGGTCCAGGAGTTGGCGAACTACAAGCTGGCCATGTATATGGACCGGGAGCAGGAGGGCGCAAAAGCCAGCGAGGTAAAGACGCCAACTGCCTCTGTGGAGGCCGGTGTGGTCTGGGACGAGCTCCCACTCTTCCCCAGCCTCAAGATCGCCTGCGGCCATTTCAAAGACGCAGAT
>AASF01001841.1 GCA_000168735.1 Candidatus Endoriftia persephone str. Hot96_1+Hot96_2
CGCGAATCGCCCTTAGCTTCTGTTCAATCGCCCTTTTCAATTTTAGCAGGGTCACGGTGGCTGGGGTCGTCATCCTGGCGCATGCTGCTATATCCTGTAGTGAGGTCAGATAGATATGGATAGCGCTTGTTGCCTGCCCGTAGTCCTATGCAGAAAACCTGCGGTGGCGCTGTAGATCATCTCGCCATATTCAAGACCGGCTGAACTCACGAGTCACCACATACCAGAGCCACTGGCATGGCGTCGGATGCTAGGGAGTCGGTGACCAGGGTCAGCTCCATGTAGTCGTCCGGACCGTTCAGCGGTACTCGGCGCCGCTCTATGCTCCAGTCGCCGGACGGCGCTTGTTTTAGCTCGTAAAACTCGGTCTCAGCGAGCAGATTGCCCGCCCCCCCTGGCAGCATCAGTCGCAGCTGTTGCAGGCTGTTCAGAAACCGCCGCTGCTGCAGCATCATGAAGCGTGGGCTGTCCATCAGCATCGACTGGCGGAACAGCGCACCCTGTTCATCCAGCAGGTAGATCTGCACCGACTCCCGTTGTACATGAAAAAACAGCTGGATGAGATCTGGCTTATTGTGTCGATAGAGAGCTGGGTAGGGAGTCTGGCGCAGGATACGGGGGTCGATCTGCAGAGGCTGAAACACATGCTGTGGTGTTTCCAGCGCCTGCAGAAAATGTTCGAAGGAGTCGAGGTTACGCCACTGAAAGCCTTGCTCCTTCTGCTGGATCAGATAGAACGCTTCACTGATGCGAAAGGCGTAACGACCGCCGTGGCCCGGCTGCTGGTTGAAATAACCCAGGATGTGGCGATACAGACCGGTCAGTCGCTGTGCCACCTGTGGGCCCTTGCATGGCCGCGTGGCTGAATGCTTCGATGTGCGCCAGGGCTGGCATTTGGCTTGGCTGCTGCTCGCATTGTCAGCAGCTGACAGAGAGAGTCGAGCAGACCCTCCGGCCCCTACCCGGTGCAGCACCAGCCGCTCGCCCCAGCCTGGTTACCACCAGCTCTTCCATATTGATCAATAGGTTGGCACGGGCTGAACCGTAGCTGAGTGGGTCGTAGCGGTCGCTGGTGAGCCTGTTTCCCTTCAGCGGAGAGGTGCTGCATCGGATCCTGGCCGAGAATTTGGGACGAACAGCGCGATTAGGGTGGGATAGGTGTGTGCCTGCGAGCTGGTCAATCGTCACATGTGCGCTCTTGTGCTGCGGGAAGAGGTGCTGGAGATCATAAAAGATAGCGTTCAGTTCGTGGCGTTTTGATCGGACCGTGGCTGGGAAACAGATGGGTCAAGGTGGCGCTTCCCCAGACCTGGTTGAGCAGGCACCAAAGCAGCATCTCTACCAGATTGAGGGTGACCTTGATCGGCTGCTGTTGATCGGCCTGTTCGACCTTACCGCGGAACAGCATCCAGCTGAGGGTGCCGGCTTTTGAGGGGCTGTGGTGGAGTGACAGCTCACTCTCCGTAAGATTCTTTGAGATGCCGGGATGAATGCTGTCGATCTTGCCTGGGGCGGTGGTCCAGTGCAGTGTAGAGCTTGCGTCCGAGCAGGTTGAGCTCCATCGGGTCGATGGTGCTGGTTTGGGCATGGGTGCGGGCAAAGTCGGTGAGCAGGCGGTAGCTGCGCGAGAGCACGCTGACCATCACGTTGCGTTCACGGATTACCCGGTCGATCTTCCACTCTGGACGGGTATCAAGCATCTGCAGCTGAGTCTGGCTCCAGCCCCACTCCCGGGGTCAGTTTGAGCAGCTCGCGGGTGCGCCAGTGATGATGTGTCGAGAGGCGACTGAGCGGCTTGTCGACTTTGAAGTAGAGACAACGCCGGGCCAGCTCAAGGCGCTCCTGGTCCTGCAATTGTGTCAGGTACTCTTCCACCTGACGATACATCAGGATATAGGCATCGAGCTGGTTAAGATCGGTCTCACCGGCGTAGATAGCGCGTTTGGTCTGCAGGGCAAGCCACGGGGTGTCAGGGTAGTGCTTGCTGTAGCCCTCCATCAGGAAGATCTTGAGGATCGATTTGTAGGGTGAGTCGATGCCCTTGTAGAGCTGCCAGAGTGCGCGCCAAAG
>AASF01001840.1 GCA_000168735.1 Candidatus Endoriftia persephone str. Hot96_1+Hot96_2
CGCCCTTGATCAAGCTGGTACGGGGCCATCCATCAAGTCCAGGAGACCGGCGGCCCGGCAGTGCAGGCCCGCTCCCGCAAGCGACTCAGTGCAACTCACTCATGTCCGTCAGTGAAGTACGACTCGGACTATATTCACGAACAGCTGAGCCCCCCCTCAGCACGATTCAGGTTCGCCGGTATGTTTGGCGACGCAGGCGCCTATTGCGATGGTCTGTTCTGCGCCATCCTCGAGGAGGATAGCCTCTACCTGAAGGCCGATGACGCCAGCAGTGAGCATTTCCGCCAGGTAGGTCAGTCGTCCTTCAGCTACCAGCGCAAGGATGGCAAGCAGATCAGCATGAAATTTTATTCACCCCGGTAGAAGCGTTGGAAGATCAGGAGCAGTTGCTAGCGTGGTGCCGGGGCGCCATTGAGGTTGCGCAAAAGAAGCGCTAATGACACTCTAGCTGCCCACCAGATTTGGGCGGAATGTCCTGCCAGATAAGAGTTGTGGAGAGAGCAATGGCCGACAACGAACAGTGGTTTACCGAAAAGTGTGAAGAGGGCGGCAACGCCTTCGGCCTGCGCATCAAGGGCAAGCTGCACGAAGAGCAGTCCCGCTACCAGAAGATCGAGGTCTACGAGACTACCGACTGGGGCAACCTGATGGTGCTCGACGGCTACACCATGGTCAGCAGCCTCGACAACTTCCTCTACCATGAGATGATGGTCCACCCAGCTCTCTTCAT
Source organism: Candidatus Endoriftia persephone str. Hot96_1+Hot96_2 (assembly GCA_000168735.1). Taxonomy (GTDB): domain Bacteria; phylum Pseudomonadota; class Gammaproteobacteria; order Chromatiales; family Chromatiaceae; genus Endoriftia; species Endoriftia persephonae. The sequence continues at coordinate 731 of AASF01001840.1, forward strand.
CCATCCGGCGCCACAGCGGGTGGCAATCATCGGCGGCGGCGACTGCGGCAGCCCTGCGCGAGGTGCTGAAGCATCCCGGAGGTGGAGCAGGTCACCCAGATCGATATCGACGAGCGGGTAACCCGGGTCTCCGAGCAATTCTTTCCCGGAGCTGTGTGAGTCCAACCAGGATCCGCGTGCCGAGCTGCTGTTCATCGACGGCATCGAGTGGATGCAGCAAGCAAAAGCTGGCTCACTCGACATCATCATCGTCGACTCCACCGACCCAATCGGCCCCGGGCGAGGTACTCTTTTCAGCTGACTTCTACCGCGCCTGCCAGCGCGCCTTGGCGGATGGCGGCCTGATGATCCAGCAGAGCGAGTCACCGTTGATCCACCAACTGATCATCCAGCGCATGTACCGCAATCTACACGACAGCGGCTTCAGCGACGTCAAGAGCCTGTTCTTTCCCCAGCCGATATACCCGAGCGGTTGGTGGAGCGCCACTTTGGGACGCAAGGGGGCGGCGATCGAGGGGCTTCCGCGAACAGGATGTGGCACAGCGCAGCTTCGAGACCCGTTACTACAACAGCGATATCCACCGCGCCGCCTTCGCCGTTCCCGAATTTTTCCGCAAAATACTCGAGCCACAGAGCTGACCGGGCTCTGCGGGTAATATTAAGCGGATCGGGGATTAACGACGTCCCCCCACAACCCCGCTAGCCTTCATACTCATGAAGTGATTCTGTGGCCAACAGAATCGCAAATCCTCTTCGTGCCGGGTGAGGTCGGCACTTCCAGCCCTGGCGAGGGCATGTTTTCGGCTAAAGATGCCGCATCTCCAGCCGAAAATCACCCTAAGGGGCGGTGCCTAAGAATCACCTATCCTGACGCGCCTGGGAAATCATCAGCCGACTGACAATTCAGCCAAGCCTGATTAAAAATGAACAAAATATCACCTTGTCAAATTCTCGACCCTATCGAGACCGCCCAGAACCGCAACCGGGCAGCGATGGAACTCCTGCAACAGCACCAGATTCCGCCCAGCCCGGTCTGCTACGCTGTGGCCTACGAATACGTAGCGCAACGGACTCCAACCCTGAATC
>AASF01001839.1 GCA_000168735.1 Candidatus Endoriftia persephone str. Hot96_1+Hot96_2
AGCGCCGAGAGCAGCGCCGGGACCAATCCGTTATTGAGCGATAGTGATGGTGATGGGGCAGATGACGGAGCTGACGCCTTCCCTCTGGATGGTACCGAGAGCCTGGATACCGGACGGCGACGGCATCGGCAACAATGCCGACACGGATGATGATGGTGACGGCACCGATGACGCCCACGACGCCTTTCCCCTCGATGCGGGAGAGACCAGGGACACCGAGTGGTGACGGGATCGGCGATAACGCCGACAGCGACGATGACGGTGATGGCGTCGATGACGCGCATGACAACTGTCCGTTGCACGCCAACTCGGATCAAGAGGATGGCGACGGCGATGGTGAGGGCAACATCTGCGATGTCGGCCCGGCAACCTGGGGCGGTTTCAACTGGAACGACGGAAGCACATGGCAATGAGAATGATGAAACTTGAGGACAAAACAATGGCAAGAAAAATCAGAGCTGGCAGCACTTTCTCTGGCCATGAGTGGGATGCTGGCAACCTCGGCAATCGCCTCTGAGGTGACGATTCCGAACACCTTTAGCGCCGGTTCTCCCACCGTGGCGAGCCGAGGTGAATGCCAACTTCAGCGCGGGTGAAGACAGCGGTTGGATGACAACAACCGCCGCGCTCGACGAGCTGGAGGCGCTGGCGAATAAGCTTGATAGTGACATGACAGCGGCGCTCACGGAGTGCCAACAACCGCGCTCAGCGCACTGGAGTCCCAGCTCGCCCAGATAGTGGGTGGCAGTGGCGCTGCCCTGACCCAAGCGAGCCTGACCGGTGTCTATAAATTTATCTATATGGATGTCGAGATGATCGGCAATCTGGATAACTACTCGGAACAGGGCGCCTCGATTGGCCAAGGGCGATATCACCTTCGACCGGAGCGGGTGGCTTCACCCGTGGTCGATACCAGTGACAAACATGTCTCACAGGGGGTGAGGGCGGGCACCGCATCCGCTCAACAGCGGCATCATGTTCACTACCACACAGACCGTGGACAGCACTCTGGAGAGCGCTTCTGGCACCTATACAGTCAGCCCGGACGGCCAAGGTGACCCTGACCTTCGCCGACGACGGCTCACAGCTGGACATCCACATGGCGCCTGGGTTGATCATGGGGACCGGCGGTATGGCTGAGACGGAGAGTCTGAATGGCGGTGGCGACCGCACCGCAGGCTCACTGGTGGTGGTGGTGAAGAAGTCGAACTGACTGCGATTTCAAAATTGAGTGACAGACCCCGGGCGCCAGGCCGGGGTCTGTCGTTTTATTAACCCGTAATGAAATGATTCATAGGGCCGGCCCTTCGCCGCCGGTCTTTGACCGCTCGAAAGAAAAGATATGTCGGGCGCGGCCCGCTCTATCGAAGTGAGATCAGGCCAACTGCTGCCGGATGTGGGCGACGATCCCATCCAGCGGGGATGAAGCTGTTCTCGCTATCGTTGCGGCCGCGATACTCCACCTTGGCCCTGATCCAGCGAACGCTCGCCGATCACCACCCGGTGTGGGATGCCGATCAGTTCCATGTCGGCAAACATGAAGCCAGGCCGCACGTCGCGGTCGTCCAGCAGCACCTCAATGCCGAGGGCCTGCAGCTCGGTGTAGAGTTGCTCCACCGGCTCACGCACCCGCGCTGACTTGTGCAGTTTCATCGGGCAGATCGCCACCTGGAAGGGGGCAATGGAGGCGGGCCAGCTGATGCCGTGCTCGTCGTGGTGTTGCTCGATGGTAGCGGCCACCACCCGTGATACGCCGATGCCGTAGCAGCCCATGGTCATCACCACTGCCTTGCCCGTTCTCATCGAGTACAGTGGCGTTGAGCGCCTGGCTGTACTTCTGGCCGAGCTGGA
>AASF01001838.1 GCA_000168735.1 Candidatus Endoriftia persephone str. Hot96_1+Hot96_2
CTTGATCAGATCCTTGTCGACACCGTTCACGCCCACCGTAGTATTGATGATGGTCGGCCGGAGGCAGCAGAGAGGTGACGGTGATCGCCGAAGTGAGAAATGACTTGGGAGAATGCCGGGTCGTTGCTCACATAGACGGCAGATACCACCATGGTGACTAGTGGTAGCCAGGCGAGTGGCGATACCGGTCGGAGATCTGGCCCCAGCGCCGCATCTGAGTCAGGTACCAGACCGCATCGGAGTAGTAGGGATAGGTGGCGTTGTAGAGGAAGAAGACGTTGAAGTCGGGCACTTCGCGCTTGTCGCCCTTCTCATATTCGAAGGTGCCCGGTCATGGAGTTGGCGATCACATCGTAGTCTGCACCCACGTAGTTGGACTGGGAGAGGATCTTTACCGCCTCGGGACGGTTGGCGTTGTTGTTGTCGTCGGAGCCACTTGCCGGCACGGATCAGCGCCTTCACAACACGCACGGTGGTGTTGGGGTACTTCTCGGTGAACGCTTTGGTCATGCCGAAGACCTTCTCAGGGTTGTCCTTCCAGATCTCGTAGTCGGTGACAACCGGCACACCGATACCCTTGAATACTGCCTGCTGGTTCCAGGGTTCACCCACGCAGTAACCGTAGATGGTGCCTGCCTCCAAAGGTGGGTGGCATCTGCGGTGGTGGAGTGACAGAAAGTAGAGCGTCGGCCTTCATGGTGCCGCTGGTATCGCCCTTGTGTGGTGCGTAGTAACCGGGGTTGATGCCACCGGCCGCCAGCCAGTAACGCAGCTCATAGTTGTGGGTGAAGACGGGGAATACCATGCCCATCTTGAAGGGCTTGCCCTCTTCCTTGAACTTGTCGACCACTGGTTTCAGCGCATCGGCTTTGATCGGGTGTACCGATTTTCCGTCGGGCTGTTTCGGTACATACGGTTTCATTTTGTTGCCTGGTTTCGTTGGAGACGGTGATGCCGTTGCCATTTAGATCCATGCTGAAAGGGGTGATGATGTGCGCCTTGGTACCGAATCCGATGGTGGCGGCCAGCGGCTGACCGGCCAGCATGTGGGCACCGTCGAGCTGGCCGTCGATGGTGCCGTCGAGCAGTACCTTCCAGTTGGCCTGGGCCTCCAGGGTGACGTAGAGGCCTTCATCCTCGAAGTAGCCCTTCTCATAGGCGATGGCGAGCGGTGCCATGTCGGTCAGTTTGATGAAGCCGAACTTCAGCTCCTCTTTTTCTGGGTCGCCAATCTCTGCCCTTACCGCGGCGCTGCCTAAGATCATTCCGCCGATGACACTGGCGGTGGCCAGAGCCAGCAGGCTCTTTTTCAGAAAACCACGGGCGACCGTGGTTGCCGTTGTTCGACTGTTTCATCTTGCTTGTTCCTCAGTTGCCTAAAGACAAAAAAAGGCGTCGCACCCGCCGTACCTCTATTGAGGTGTGCTTGGGTGGACGCCTTTGTCCGGAGCTGCGCGACCGTCATTGGTGCGTAGCTAAAATTTTTTTGTCAGCCCGTCGTATTCGCCGTTGATGGAGGGTTGTAGGGTTTTCGACATAATTGTCGATATGACGCCGCTTTCATTGCCAGGGGGCGTGCCAAAAACGAATAAGTCTGATCCAGCCTTTATCTAGTGGGTGTTTGTGTTCGACTGGGAAGGTCTGGTAAGCGGTTGGCCGGCGCTGACTGCTTCATGATGAAGCATTAGCGACCTCTGATGGAGCAAAATGGGGCAGTTCAGTGAGAGGGGGTGATAGCCTGTTAGGCGAGTAGTTCTATCGAGGCGATCAGGTTGCGCGCCACATCCGCCAGCCGCTGATTGTTGCTCATCGCATCCTTTGCTTTTCATCAGCAACCCCTTTGCCCGCTCGATCAACTTGCGTTCTTCCAGGGAGGTCTTGATGCGACTCAGCTCATCCTTGAGCGACTGATGTTTGCGGAAACGGGCGATGGCCACCTCCAGTAGCGGTTTGATGCGCTTGTCAGCCAAGCCATCGACTACATAAGCACTGACGCCCGCTTCTATGGCCTGTTGGATGATGTTGCTATCGGCATCGTCGGCGAACATGAGTACCGGTCTTGGGGTGTCGCGGGAGATTCAGCGCATCTGTTCCAAGGTGACCGGGCAGGGTGAATCGAGGTCGATGATGATCACATCAGGCTTCAACTCAGCTACTCGGCGACTGAGGTTTTGCTGCTGTGGAGAGCGGCGATTATCTCGTGTCCATCTTTGCCCAATGTCTGCTTGAGGATCGTTGAGCGTCCCTTGTTCTCATCGACAAGTAGAATTCTAAGGTTTGTTTCTGTGGACATGTGACTGGAAACTGCTGTCTGTGGTTTGCTGACCTGTCCGCTAAATAAGCAATTGTCGGACCAACTGCAAGGTAATTGTGGGCGGGGAGTCTGTTGTTGTGCCGGACGTTGCTGTGAGGTGGCACTCTTGAGATGAATGCCGAAAGTGAAAGCTGTGCTACCAGGTTGCTTCCTGTATCGAGCATAAGTGCTGCCCACCCGGCTGGGGCGCCCAGCCCATCGACAATCTTGAAGGCCCGTTGTGACATAGCGCTGAGGCTCTCGGCTGTTTGTGTGGTGATCATCCTGCGCAGCGCCTCGGCATCGTCTGTGGTGATTATTTGTGCTGCCCCGGTTTGAGCCAGAGTCTCGGCATTGGCTTGTTGATCTTCTGACTGCACGACGATCAGCGCCGGCAGCCCCAGGGGCACAGCGCTCCCAGCCCATCATGCCGCCGCCGCCGATCGCCAGATCGGCCTGGCGCATCAGTTCGGCGACCTCTTCAGTCTGGATGTGCAGGCGGCGGTCGGATCGCTGGCAGCGCCGCTGCAGGCCCGTCAGATCGGGATGGTGGCTGCCGACCAGCAGATCGATCCCCTCCACCAGCTCTAGCCCTTCAAGCGCATCGAGCGCCCAGTCGCTGAGGTTGGTGTCGTCAGCGCCGCCGAAGCTGAGCAACAACCGCCTGACTCCCCGCTCGCGTATCCGGCAGTGATCCCGCAGTCGGCTGAACTCCGGGCGTAGCAGCGCATAGTCGGGGCCAAACAGGGTGCGGCACTCTGCCGGCAGCAGCCCCTGATAGTCCTGCTCAGGATCACTGCGCAGGGTGAAATCGAGCAGTAGATCGACTTGGTGCGGGCGGTTGGCGAGATCCTCGATCGCCATCAGTCGTGGTACCACTTCATGCAGATGAAGCTGCCACTCTATGCTCAGGCC
>AASF01001837.1 GCA_000168735.1 Candidatus Endoriftia persephone str. Hot96_1+Hot96_2
TGAATTAGCGGCGCGAATCGCCTGATCACCTCATCGACCCGCCCCAGCGAGCGGCGATCGCCCCTCGGTCACATTTGCAGTAGTCTGTGGCCGCTCATCAGGAGTCATCAAAGGCGATAGTGAATGGGGCCATTAGAGATTATCTACCAGGACCAGGCAATCGTTGCGATCAACAAGCCCGCGGGGTTGCTGGTGCATCCCAGTCTCGTGGATCGGTACGAGACCCGTTCGGCGATGAAGCTGTTGCGCGACCAGTTGGGGCGCTGGGTCTACCCGGTGCATCGGCTCGATAAGCCGACCTCCGGGGTGCTGCTGTTTGCCCTCAACTCAGAGGTGGCACAGCGGCTCGGTGAGCAGTTCGAGGGGCGGGGTGTGGAAAAACGCTATCTGGCGGTGGTGCGTGGCCACCCCGATCAGCAGGAGGTGATCGACTACCCGCTGAAAGAGCTGCTTGACAAGATGACCGATCGGCGCGCCCGCCAGAACAAACCAGCCCAGCCGGCCGTAACTCGCTACCGGTGTCTCGCCACTGCCGAGCTACCCTACCGGGTTGATCGCTACCCGAGCAGTCGCCTACGCGTTGCTTGAGCTCTGCCCAGAGACCGGCCGCAAGCATCAGATTCGCCGCCACATGAAGCATATTTTCCACCCGATCATCGGTGACACCAGCTACGGCAAATCGCGCCACAATCGGCTCTTTGAACGGCTGTTTGATTGCCAGCCGGCTGCTGCTGATGGCGGTGACACTGTGCTTTCGCCATCCGCTGAGCGACGTCCCGATGCGCCTGACCTCCGAACTCGACCCGCCCTTCACTCGGGTAGTGCATGGTATGGCCTGGAGCGAGGTCCTGGCAGAAAGGCTGATGGCTGCTGATGGCGACAAATAACCTACATTTTCGTAGCCGTTTAACGCATAATGCACGCCATGCAGCCTGACCATTCCGATTCTGAAGCGCTCTATGCCATCCCCCGCTGGGGGGCAGGTTATTTTCATGTCAATGAAGATGGCCACCTGGCGGTGCGACCCGATCCGCAGCAGCTGGTGGAGATCGACCTGCGTCAGCTGGTGGATGAGCTGCATGAAGCGGGCCTCTCACTGCCGGTGCTGGTGCGCTTCAACGACATCCTGCGTGATCGTGTGCGACGACTGCGCGCGGCGTTCGAGCAGGCGCAACAGACGCAGGCCTACAGCGGCAGCTACACCACCGCCTATCCGATCAAGGTCAACCAGCAGCGCAGTGTGGTGGAACAGATCGTCGCCGACGGCGCCACCGGCCTGGAGGCGGGCAGCAAACCGGAGCTGATGGCGGCGCTGTCGCTGGCTCGGCCGGGTGGGCTGGTGGTCTGCAACGGCTACAAGGATCGGGAGTATATCCGCCTCGCTCTGATCGGCCGGCGCCTCGGGGCTGCGGCTTCGTACAATCGTTCATCGAAAAACCCCAGGAGCTGGAGCTGGTGCTGGAAGAGTCGGCGCGACTCGGCATCGAGCCGCTGCTGGGGGTGCGGGTGCGGCTGTCGGTCTCGGCGGCTGGCAACTGGCAGAATAGCGGTGGTGAGCGTGCCAAGTTCGGCCTCTCCGCCGCCCAGTTGCTGAGCCTGATCGAGCGACTTGAGCAGGCCGGCGGCATACCCCTGGCTGCAGATGCTGCATGTGCACCTGGGTTCGCAGATCCCCAACCTGGCCGATATCCGCAATGGATTGCGTGAGGCGGCGCGCTATTTCGTCGAACTCTCGCAGCTGGGGGTGCCGATCGATACCGCTGGACCTGGGCGGTGGCCTGGGTGTCGACTACGAAGGCTCAGGTACGCGCCACGTCAGCTCGATCAACTACAGCCGTTGAAGCCTATGCCGAGGTGGTGGTGGCGGCGATCGCCGAGGCACTGCCGTGAGGCGTCGCTGGTCTACCCTGCGATCATCACCGAATCGGGTCGGGCACTAACCGCCCACCACTCGCTGCTGATCAGCAACCTGATCGACCGAGAGGCCGCTCCAGGCGCGGCGGTGACGCCAGCCGAGTCGGATCAGACGTTGCCTGTGCTGGCGCAACTGTCGCAGCTGTTGGGTTCAGAGGCTTCGCCCCTCGAGCTGTTCGAGCAGGCCCAGGAGCTGCTGGATCAGGCGCGCCGCGAATTCGAACTCGGTGCGCTGTCGCTGGCTGGCCGGGCCCGGGCCGAGCAGCTCTTCTACGCCATCTGCCGTGAGCTGCAGCCGCGGCTCGCCTACAGCTCACGGCGTTCAGCGTGAGCTGATCGAACGCATCCATCTGCTGCTGGCCGACAAGCTGTTTCTGAACTTCTCGCTGTTCCAGTCGATGCCGGATGCCTGGGCGATTGAGCAGATATTCCCGGTGGTGCCGCTGCAGCGGCTGGATGAGGTTCCTGATCGGCGCGGCGTGGTGCACGATCTGACCTGTGATTCCGACGGTTGTATCGAGCACTATGTGGAGCAGGGCGGGGTCGAGGCGAGCCTTCCGGTACACGCTCCGCGGGCCCGGCGAGGCGTACTACCTGGGGATCTTTCTGCTCGGCGCCTATCAGGAGATCCTCGGCGACATCCACAACCTATTCGGTGACAGCGACGCGGTCAATCTGGAGCTCGACGGTCAGGGTGGTTACCGTCTGCTGGAGCCGGAGCGGGGCGATTCGGTGGACGAACTGCTCAGCTATGTGCACTTTGACCCCCGGGCGATGGAGATCGCCCTGCGCACCCGCCTCAACCAGGCAGGGCTGGACAAGGCGCAGCGCGACCACTTCTTTGCCGAGCTCAAGTCGGGGCTCTACGGTTACACTTATCTGGAAGATTAAGCCCACTACCTGCATCGCCTTTCCGCCAGTGCCTGGGCTAACATCTCTCCCCTGTTTCCTTACCACGCCTGCGCCGATGCCTGAACAAAAACCCTTCATCCTTGTCGATGGTTCCTCCTATCTGTTCCGCGCCTTCCACGCCCTGCACGCCGCTGACCAATTCAAAAGGCGAACCGACCGGCGCGATCGTTGGTGTGATC
>AASF01001836.1 GCA_000168735.1 Candidatus Endoriftia persephone str. Hot96_1+Hot96_2
ATCAGCAACACCTGCGAGGCCTGCATATTATTCTCGGCCTGATCGATCTTGCTGATAAACAGCTCATACAGACCGAGCGCGAAGATCAGCAGCACGGTTGCCAACAGATAGCCGTCGACAATCTCCACCACATGGGTCACCGAGCTGGAGCGCAACGCCACCCGTGCCGCTTCAGTCAGCTCCGGCGAGGCATAATGCAACAGATGGCCGATCATGTAGACCGCATCCACCGTCGCCATATAGAACATACCCACAGCCGCTGCCAGACTGGCCACCACCGCCAGCAGCACCACCAGACGGCTGTTCCACAAAAAACTCTCGAAAATCTTCTCCACGCAATCGACTCCGGCCACCAGGGCGGCAGTTGAAAGAAATTAGGCGGATTCTAAAGACTCCCACAGGCAGGTAAAAGAGCAATGTAGCCAAAGCCGCCCCCCATGACTCTCCGTAAACCTGAATTTAGCCGCTAAATTCAATACAATGGTGGGTTTTTTGCGGAGACCTCGAATGCATGAGTTCATCCCCGGCCAACGCTGGATCAGTGACACCGAATCGGAGCTCGGCCTGGGCAGCGTCGTCAAACTCGAAGGCCGTACCGTCACCCTGCGGTTCGAGGCCAGCGACGCCACCCGCGTCTATGCGAGCGCCAACGCCCCGCTCACTCGGATCCGCTTCGACAGTGGCGACCAGGTGGAGGACCAGCAGGGTGAAGCCCTGCACATCACCTCGGTCAGCGAACAACAGGGCCTGCTCATCTATTCCGTACGACAGCAGGATGGCAACACACGCCAGCTGCCGGAGAGCGAACTCAGTCACTACCTGCGCTTCAACAAACCCCGCGACCGGCTGCTCACCGGCCAGCTCGACGCCAACCACTGGTTTGAGCTGCGCTACCACAGCCTGCACCACCAGGCACAGCTGGCAGAATCGGCCAACTACGGTCTGCAAGGCGCACGTATCGACCTGATCCCGCACCAGCTCTACATCGCCCACGAGGTGGCTGGCCGTCATGCACCGCGGGTGCTACTGGCCGACGAAGTTGGGCTCGGCAAGACCATCGAGGCCTGCCTGATCCTGCACCAGCAACTGATCAGCGGACGCACCAACCGTGCCCTGATCCTTGGTGCCCTCACCGCTTGCTGCACCAAGTGGCTGGTGGAACTGCTGCGGCGTTTCAACCGGCACTTCAGCATCTTCGACGAAGAGCGCTGTACCGCCAATCATCGAATCGGGCCAGGCAAGCAACCCTTTTCATGCCGAGCAGCTGGTGCTCTGCAGCCTCGACCTGTTCAGTCAGAATCCGCAGCGCTTCTCCCAAGCCCTAGAAGGCGAGTGGGATCTGTTGATCATCGACGAGGCCCACCACCTCGCCTGGAGCGAGGATGACCCTAGCCCCGAATACTTGCTGGTGGAGGCGCTGGCCCTCAACACCCCCGGCATCCTGCTACTCACCGCCACCCCGGAACAGCTCGGCCGCGCTGGCCATTTCGCCCGACTGCGACTACTCGACCCCGACCGCTTCCACTCTCTAGAGGCATTTCTCGCCGAAGAACAAGCCTACCGCCCCGCCGCCGAGGCGATCGACCGGCTGATGCAGCGCACCCCCCTCTCAGAAGATGCGCAGGCACAGATCCTCGACCAGTTTGGCGAAGAGGAGTGCGCCAAACTGCTGGCCATGATCAGCGACGCAGATTCTGACGAAGCGCAACGTGAGTCGGCCCGCAGCGCCCTGATCGAGCTGCTGCTCGACCGACATGGCACCGGCCGGGTGATGTTCCGCAACAATCGCGCAGGCATCAGCGGCTTTCCAGAGCGCGAATTCCACGGCTACCCGCTGCCCAACCCGGAGTGCTACGACGCGGAACAGATCGACCCGCAGCAGAGCGCCCCACCAGACGCCTGGCTCACCCCCGAGCGCATCCACGCCGCCGCCGGCCTGAAAGAGTGGTGGCGCACCGACCCACGAGTGAGCTGGCTGTGTCGCTTCCTACGCGAGAACCCAGAGCCCAAACTGCTGCTGATCTGCGCCCACGCGCAGACCGCCATCGAGCTGCAGGAGGCTCTGCGCAGCCTGGAGGGGATAGGCGCCGCCCTGTTCCACGAGGGCATGAGCATCATCGAACGCGATCGCGCCGCCGCCTGGTTTGCCGACCCAGACCAAGGCAGCCGCATCCTGCTCTGCTCAGAGATCGGCAGCGAGGGGCGCAACTTCCAGTTCGCCCACCACCTGGTGCTGTTCGACCTGCCACTCAACCCCGACCTGCTGGAGCAGCGCATCGGCCGGCTCGACCGCATCGGCCAGCAACAGACCGTGCGTGTGCACGTGCCCTATCTCAGCCCCGGCCCCCAGGAGCGGCTGGTGCGCTGGTACCACGAGGGACTCGACGCCTTCCACCACACTGTGCCCGGGGCCCACACCATCTTCAGCCAGCTCGCACCGGCACTGCAGCAGGTACTGGAGGAGGACGAAGCCGAAGCGGAACTTGAGCCACTGCTGGCGGCCACCGCTGAGCTGCGCCAGCAGACCGCGCAACGCCTGCAGCAGGGCCGCGACCACCTGCTTGAGCTGGCAGGCTGCCGTCAGCCCCTCGCTGACCAGATCGTGCGGCAGATACGCAGTCTCGATAGCTCCTCCAGGCTCTACGAATATTGCGAGCGGCTGTTCGGTTGCTTTGGCGCAGAGGTCGAACCCCTCGGCAACGGCTTTGTACTTCGTCCTGCTGAGCAGATCAGCAACAACCGCCTGCCTGGCCTACCAGACGACGGTCTGACACTGACATTCGACCGCGCCGATGCACTGGCCCACGAAGACCGGCAGTTCCTCACCTGGGAACACCCCATGCTGCGCGAGGCGATGCAGCAGGTGATCAGCCAGGAGAGCGGCAACAGCAGCGCCATCGCGCTGCGCCATCCAGAGATGAAACCCGGCCAGCTGCTGATCGAGGCGCTGTTCCAGATCGAGTGCATCGCCCCGTGCCGAACTGCAGGTGGGGCGCTTCTGCGCGAATGATCCGGGTGCTGGTCAACCGAGGCGAACGCCTCGACACAATCACGATAGATCAGATCGCCCAACAGGGTGAGCCGCTGCCGCCCCAGTCCACCGCACCGGTGCTACGCCGATTTCGCAAGGAGATTCTGGAGTTGATC
>AASF01001835.1 GCA_000168735.1 Candidatus Endoriftia persephone str. Hot96_1+Hot96_2
AATCGCCCTTGATCCCGGGCGGTGCGCACGGCCATCTCCCACAGACCGTTGTGCGCCGGATAGTCGCCGAGTAGTCGGCGCCACCATCGCGCAGGCGCTGACGCAGCAGGCGGAAGTGGTAGACCTCCTCCACCGCCACCTGTATCCAATCGTCGTAGAACTCTGGTGGCAGATCGGGGAAGCGCTGCACCGCATCCCAGGCGAGGTTGATGGCGTTGAACTCGATGTGGTGCCATGGCGTGGATCAGCGCCAGCCGGCCCGCCTCGCTGCCCAGACCACGTCGCGCCAGGCGGCTCGGATGGACCAGTTCAGGGCACGCTGGCCGTCCCGCCTCCTTGATCTCGTCCGCAGCGCACCAACCGGAGAGTTCCAGCTCACCGCTGCGCCAAGCCGCAGCGGTCGCATCGCTCAAGCGTCAACTTCTGCTCCCAGGTCGTCGCACAGCAAACATTCGCGGGCGGCTTGATAGAGACTCTCTGTATGCATTGAAGATTGACCAGGCAATTAATTAAGCAGATCTATAGGTCAGGCTGTGCCCGACATTATCCTTGATTTCAATCGATGGCATGCGCCTGGCCACGGGCCTATATCTGGTCATTATCGGGAGCCAGCTTCAAGCCCAGCATCAGGTCCATCACATTGGTGCCTGTGGGGCCGGTGCTGAGCAGGTCACCGCTCGGCCTGCAGCAGCTCACCGGCATTGCAGACACGCAGGGTGGCAGCGGCATCGAAGCCCTCTCGCTCAGCGCGAGCGATTGTAGCACCATCCACCAGCGCACCGGCGTCATCGGTGGGGCCGTCGCTACCATCACTGCCAGCGGAGAGAAACAAGCAGTTCTGCTCCCCAGCCAGCTCACAGGCGGCAGCCAACGCCAGCTGCTGATTGCGACCACCGCGGCCGGGCGAGGGCGCGCAACACCACCGTGCTTTCGCCACCCCAGATCCACACCCCCGCCGGCCCCACCCTGAGCCGAGCGGCCAATCTTCGCCCCGCCTCGGCGGCATCACCAGCGATGAACTCAGGCTCCACTCTCACCGCATAGTCCAGCGCCCGCGCCTGCTGCGCCGCGGCTTGCTTTGCCATCTGCAGGTTGGCGACAATCTCCACCGGCGGCGGATCCCGCAGCGGCCGCCGCCGCTGACTCAGACCGTTTGCCACTAGCACATCAAGCCAGCCCGGCAGTTGTTGCCGCCAACCCCGCTGGTCCAGCGTCGGGTCTGGCAGCAGTAGCCCCGAACCGATCACCCCAGGATCGTCCCCTGGCACATCGGAGATCGCCAACGCTGTCACCTCTCGCCCCCCGAGCCAGTTGAGCAGCCCCCCGGCCTTTGATCAGCGAAAGCGACTTGCGCACCCGGGTTGACCTGATCGATGGGCAGACCACTAGCCTGCAGCCACTGGTTGGTCCGCAGCAGCTGCTCCAGACCGACCCCGGCCACCGGCAGCTCCAGCAGACTTGAGGCGCCGCCAGAGAGCAGCAGCAACAGCGGCCCCGCATCGGCCTCGATGAAGCGGATCAACTGCTGCCCCGCCTGCAAGCTGGCCGCGTCCGGCAGAGGATGACCCGACTCCAGCGCCTGCCAGCCAAGGCCGCGGCAGCGGCGCCGATCAAGATGCCCAACCTTGGAGATCAGCAGCGCCGCCGCCAGCCTCCCACCCAGCGCGGCTTTCGCACCATCCGCCATCGACTGAGCCGCCTTGCCCACAGCCACCAGGCGCACACCATCTGGCAGCGATCGCCGCTGCAGGGCAGCCGCGACACAGTCGTCGCCCGCCACTGCTTGGAGAGCCGCACTGAATATCTGCAAAAGCGCCCGGCGATGGGGATGAATCGCTGTCATCGGCTGATTTGCTAGGTTAGACTGGGTCGGTTTGTCGAACTCAATGGAGATAGAGCGTTGGGGAGCATACAACTGCGCCGTAATTTCAGCCGCAACATCCTGATCCGTATGATCATCATGTCGCTGATCGCGCTGGGCTTAATCGTCTGGAAGTTCGAGTTCATCAATCAGGTCTACTTCCGCGACCAGCTGACCAGCACCGGGCTGATC
>AASF01001834.1 GCA_000168735.1 Candidatus Endoriftia persephone str. Hot96_1+Hot96_2
GATCAGGATAAAACCGAACATCGCTGTCGTCAGCACCCTGTTGCTGCGTGGCCTCAATACCCATCACCACTCAGGCAGACCTGCCCGCACTCACTGATAAGTGTCTAGAGTGCCACGGCACAGCAGGTAACAGCGATCCGCCCCCCAGATTCCCATCGATTGCTGGCTTCTCCACCGACAACCTGCTCGAACTCCCTGCTCTCTTACAAAGTATGGCGACCGGAAGGGAAAGAGCATTTCAAACCCCCCACCTGGGCAAGACCGACATGAACCGGGTCACCCAATCCCTGAGGCCGGAAGAGATCAAAGCGCTGGGTGAGTTTTTTGCCAAGCAGCCATTCAGGCCAGCAACACAGAAGTATGACGCGGATCTGGCTGCGCTGGGCGCGCGTATCCACGAAGAGAAGTGCGAAGAGTGCCACCATGATGGCGGCGCCTTTCCTGAGGACGACACCGGTATCATCGCCGGTCAGTGGAAACCCTATCTGGAGCGGCAGTTCGAGCTGTTCATCGCAAACGCACGCCCAACCACCAAAAAGATGGCGCGCCGCTTCAACACACTCGATGAGAGCGACCGGCGCGCCTTGGTTGAATTCTATGCCAGCCGCCAACAGATCAACTGAGGTCTATAACACCGCATCGGGCTGCGGGTCACCCTCTTCCCAACCCGGCAATTGAACATGGCACATGTATAGGTTGGGCTGCGCCCAACACCATCCTTGATTCAATCTATGATACGCGGCGGCCACCAGCCGCCCTATATCTGAGCCCGGCGGCCCTCACCCTAAGGCCCTACCAGCACCTGGCCGTATTGTCATCGCCAGCACTATTCGTCGCCGACTTGGCCCCCCGTCTCAGTGATCGTGAAGGTATCGCAGTCAGTATCGCCGCTATCTCCCGCCTGGGCACCGACACGAGTAGCGGTGATGCTGTAGTCGGGAGTGGCAGCATCCCCATCGGGATCAAGGGTGATGCTGAAACTGTAGTAGTCAGGATTGCCATCCACATCGTTATCGTAATCGAGTTCGCTCATGATCTTGGTGAATTCGTTGCCCAGAGCCACCTGAGAGGCATAGCTGCCGTTCAGAGCGTAGAAGCGTTCTTCCGCCATCGCCAACCGCATCAGGCCGCTGCGCGCATCCACCCGGCGGGCCTTCTGCAACTGTTCGCTGTAGAGCGCGATAGCCAATGCCCACCAGAATCACCAGCACCGCAATGGTGATCATCAGTTCGATCAGGGTGAAGCCCTGGTTGGCGCGATCAAAGTCTCATCATTGTCTCTCCTTATCCCGGGCCTATTGGCGGCGGATCTCCAGCACTTCCCGCAGGCCATTTTTATCTTCTCCACGAGTCACCAGGGGCTTGATCGCTTCACCCTGACGCAGTGTCAGAGAGCAGCCCAGAGTTCCTTCGATGTGCCCACCAACCTGAGGCTTTCTCGACATAGAAAAGACGGTATCATCAATCCAGATCCGTCGTCTCTTGAGGTTAACCCCATCAAAGGGACCAGAGATCTCGACTCCCTGCGCCGCAGGCATACCCGGCATGCCTGCCCATGGGCCTGACCGCATAGTTGCCTGCCACAGCAGGCAACGCCGCACTCATCAGCAAGGCCGCCGCCAGCAGCCAGCAGCCTCGGCCTATTCTGCGCTTATTGCCATTCATGTGCTTCTCCTATCCAACTGGCCCGATGCCGGCCAAGCAGATCAAAACTGGTAGTGGGCCCAGGATGAGCGGGTGCCTGTACTGCTGCCACCCTGCACATCCATCGAATCGACGGTCACATTGTCGCTACCACCACCGGCTCCGCCACCATTAGCATCATTTTGCTCCCGGTCGGTGGGCAGCTCGATAGTGCCCTCCTCACCGGGACCCGACTTCACGATCGAGGGCTGTCACCAGATATTGTCAGACTTCACACCTGCCACCTCTCTGCCGTT
>AASF01001833.1 GCA_000168735.1 Candidatus Endoriftia persephone str. Hot96_1+Hot96_2
TTCTCGAGGGTGAGGACAGCCTTGCTACCCTCAAGGCCTTCCGTGCCATGGCTGTCGAGATTGAAGGCCCCAAGGCGGGTCGGGTAGTGATCCACGGGGTCGGCATGCAGGGCCTCAAGCAGCCGAGCGCACCGCTTGATCTAGGGCAACTCGGGCACCTCGATGCGGCTTGCTCTCCGGGCTGATGCCAGGCCAGGGGGTTCGATGTCACTCTGGTCGGCGACAGTTCCCTGTCGGGTCGGCCGATGCAGCGGGTAACTGATCCGCTGGGGCAGATGGGGGCGCAGATCGATACCGATGAGGGCGGCACCGCACCGCTGAGTATTCACGGTGGCAGGCAGCTAACGGGTATCGACTATAAGCTGCCGATGGCCAGCGCCCAAGTGAAATCGTCGGTGCTGCTGGCCGGGCTCTATGCGCAAGGGGAAACCTGCACCACTGAGCCTGCACCGACCCGGGATCACACGCGAGCGCATGCTGGAGGGGTTTGGCTATGCGATCCGCCGTGATGGCCCGCGCACATGTCTCTCGGGAGGCGGTTCTCTACGCGCCTGCAGCATCGATGTGCCCGGCGGATATCTCCTCAGCAACCTTCTTCATGGTCGGGGCCTGCATTGCCGAGGGTTCAGATGTGACCCTGGAGCATGTCGGCATTAACCCTACCCGCGATGGGGTGATCAACATTCTGCGGCTGATGGGGGCCGATATCGAGGTGCTCAATCCACGTACCGTGGGCGGTGAGCCGGTGGCCGATATCCGCGTGCGCGCCAGTCGTTTGAAGGGGATTCACATTCCAGAAGAGCAGGTGCCGCTGGCGATCGATGAGTTTCCGGCGCTGTTCATCGCTGCCGCATGTGCCGAGGGGGAGACGGTATTGACCGGTGCCGAGGAGTTACGGGTCAAGGAGAGCGACCGCATCCAGGTGATGGCCGATGGCCTGGTGACTTTGGGGATCGATGCTCAAGCGACCCCGGATGGGATTGTCATTCAAGGAGGCTCGCTTGGAGGGGGGCGGGTCGACAGCCACGGGCGATCACCGCATCGCGATGTCGTTTGCGATGGCCGCCCTGCGCGCTTCGGGCGAGATCGAGATCGACGACTGCGACAACGTCAACACCTCCTTCCCAGGTTTTGTCGAACTGGCGAGCGGGGCGGGGTTGTCGATTCGTAGTGAGGAGGCGGCATGATCCCGGTCATCACTGTCGATGGCCCCTCCGGATCCGGCAAGGGAACCATCGCACAGCGGGTGGCGCAGAGTCTCGGCTGGCACTTTGCGTCGATAGTGGCGCGATCTATCTGGGCGCTCGGCCTCTACGCGGAGCAGCAGGGTGATTGGATCGGAGGAGGTCGATGCGTTGGCTGCGCTGGCTAGGGCGATGCCACTTAAACTTCAGGCAGGATAAGGTGCTGCTCGATGGCAAAGAGATCTCCGCTCTGATATCGTACCGAGGCGGTCGGCAACGCTGCCTCGAAAGTTGCTGGCGATTCCCCGAGGTGCGCGAGGCGCTACTCGAATGGCAGCGTGAGTTTGCCCGCGCCCCCGGTCTGGTGGCCGATGGGAGGGACATGGGGACGGTGGTTTTTCCCAATGCTGAGGTGAAAATCTTTCTTACAGCGAGCCCGGAGGAGCGTGCTCTGAGGCGCTATAAACAGTTGAAAGAAAAGGGGTTGAGTGCTAATCTTCCCGGCCTCACGGTGGAGATCAGGGAGCGCGATGAGCGCGATTGTAACCGCGCCATTGCGGCCGCTTAAGGCGGCGTCTGACGCGCTGGAGTTGGACTCCACCGAGATGGATGTCGATGCAGTCTACGCGAGCGTAATGGCGCGGGTAAGGAGTCGCTTACCCGGCCTTTGATTGCGTGGGCTGAGTCGGAAAATGGCGGCGATTTGCCGCTAAATTCGATAAATGCCGGTGATGCCGGCTTGTGTTTAACTTCTGAACCTGGCGATTCTTACAGGGTCGCCGTTGCAGCCCTCGTGTTGCAGGAAATCCAACCCATGACCGAAAGTTTTGCAGAACTGTTTGAAGAGAGTCTCTCCAACACCCAACTCCGTCCCGGCGCTATCATTATCGGTACCGTTCTGGACATCAACTCCGAAGCCGTAATCGTCAATGCTGGCCTCAAATCGGAAGGTGTCATCCCCCGTGTCCAATTCCTCAACGCCAATGGCGAGATCGAGGTTGAGGTGGGTGATC
>AASF01001832.1 GCA_000168735.1 Candidatus Endoriftia persephone str. Hot96_1+Hot96_2
ATACCCTATCTGATCTGGCTGCTGGTGATCCTGTTCGGCGCCCTGCTACAGAGGCGAACCCCTGATGACCCATGAGCTGGGCATCCTGTTCGGTGCCGGTTTCATCTATCTGCTGCTGCTGTTCCTGGTCGCCTACGCCGCAGACAGCGGCCGTATCCCGGAGCGCTTGATTCGCCACCCACTGGTCTACGCACTCTCACTTGGTGTCTATGCCACCTCATGGAGCTACTATGGCAGCGTCGGTTTTGCCCAGTCCGAAGGCTACCTGTTCCTCACCATCTATATCGGCGTCACCCTTGCCTTTGCCCTGACGCCGGTACTGCTGCAACCGATTCTTCGCCTGACCCTGGGAATATCAGCTCACCTCACTGGCCGACCTGTTTGCGTTCCGCTTCCGCAGCCAGCTGGCCGGCGTGTTAGTCACCCTGTTCATGCTGATCGGCACCCTGCCCTACATCGCGCTGCAGATTTCGCGCCGGTGACCGAGTCAGTATGCGGATCTTGACTCTAGGAGGCCACACCCCCAGGTGTTGGCGTTTGGTTTCTGTCTCACCCTGATCCTGTTTGCCATCCTATTCGGTGCACGCCACGTCTCTCCCCCGAGAGAAACACCAGGGGCTGGTAGTAGCAATCGCCTTCGAATCACTGTTCAAACTGTTGGCGTTGATCACTATCGGCCTGTTCGCTCTGTTTGGCATCTTCTCCGGACCCAGTGAGCTCAATCAGTGGCTGGCGGCCAACCCGCAGGCCGTCGACAGCCTCTACCGGCCGGTCCGTGAAGGCCCTTGGCTGACCCTGCTGTTTCTCGCCTTCGCCGCCGCCTTCCTGCTGCCACGCCAGTTCCATATGCTGTTTGCTGAGAACCTTGACCCCAGGGCGATCCGTACCGCCAGCTGGGCCTTTCCGCTCTACCTGTTCCTGATCAACCTGGCAATCCCACCGATCCTCTGGGCTGGCAGCCGCGCTGGCGTCAGCCTGGATGCGGACTACTTCGTACTCGGCATCACCCTCGACAGTGGCACCAGCTGGCTGCCCACTCTCGCCTTCATCGGCGGTGTCTCCGCCGCCAGCGCGATGGTCATCGTCACCACTGTGGCGCTCTCCTCAATGGTGCTCAACCATATCCTGCTGCCCTGGGTCTACCCCTATCCCCAGGTCAATCTCTACCGCTGGCTGCAGAGTTCACGCCGGGTGATAATCGGCGCCATCATCCTCGCCGGCTACGCCTTCTACGTCCTCTTACAACAGAACCAGCGACTGGTGGAACTGGGGCTGATCTCGTTCGTCGCAGTGGCCCAGTTTTTACCCGGCATCATCGGCCTGCTCTATTGGAAACGCGCCAACCGCAACGGCTTCATCGCCGGTCTGATGGGCGGCATGCTGGTATGGGGCATCACCCTGCTGGTGCCGTTGCTCGATGCATCCGGTTTCATCCGTTCCGAGATCGACATCACGACCATGCAGACAATCACCGGCCTGTCAAAGTGGGAGTTCTCTAGCTTCTTTTCAATCAGTCTCAATCTGCTGCTGTTTGTCACCGGTTCCCTGCTCACCCGGCAGAGCCGTGGTGAACGCGATGCCGCCGGCGCCTGTTGTACCGAGTCATTCACTCCCTTAAGCGGCGTGGTCAGTGCCAGCAGCACCGAGCAGTTCACCCAGGAACTCTCCCTGGTTCTAGGCTGGGAGGCTGCAGAAAAAGAGGTGCAGCAGGCCCTCAGCGACCTTGCGCATGTCGCCTACCGAGACCCGCCCGGCAGAGCTTCGACAACTGCGCGAGCGCATCGAACGCAACCTCTCCGGTCTGATTGGGCCACAGCTGGCCCACATCATCATCAATCGCCGCCTCAGCCTGGATACCCATGCCAAGACCGCACTGGCCGATTCGATGCGCTATGTGGAGGAGCGGCTGGAGGAGTCGCGCTCCCGCCTGCAGGGCATGACCGCTGACCTCGACAACCTGCGCCGCTACCAGCGCCAGATCCTGCTCGACCTGCCGCTCGGCGTCTGCACCGTCGACCGTGAGCACAGTGTGGTGATCTGGAACCTGGCGATGGAGGTGATGACCGACCTGCCCGCCAAGGATGCAGTCGGTGTCACCCTACACCGGCTGCCTGCCCCCTGGGGCAACCTGCTGAGCGGTTTTGCCAGCGCCCAGGATCTGCACATCCACCACATGGAGGTGAAACATCAAGGCAAATCCCGCTGGTTCAACCTGCACAAGGCGACCATCCCCTCACCGGTACCGGCCGATCATCCAGTTGAGCAGGCACGCACCAGGCAGGTGATGCTGCTGGAGGATCTCACTAATCTGGAGACCCTGGAGGCGGAGCTGGAGCACAGCGACCGACTCGCCTCCATTGGCCGCCTTGCCGCCGGCGTCGCCCACGAGATCGGCAACCCGGTCACCGGCATCGCCTCGCTGGCACAGAATCTGCGCCACGAGCGGGAGCCCGAGCTGATCGACGAGAGCATCGAGGAGATCCTGCGTCAGACCCAGCGCATCAGCACTATCATCCAGACCCTGATGAACTTCAGCCGCAGCGACCCGCTGGGCAAAAACTTCCACCAGTTTCCACTGCGCGAGGTGGTGGATGAGGCGATCCGGCTGGTGCGGCTCACCCGCAACGGCCGCCAGGTGGAGTGTCTCAACGCCGCACCGGCAGGCCTGGCACTGTTTGGCGACCGCCAGAGCCTCTCCCAGGTGCTGGTCAATCTCTTCAGTAACGCCTGTGATGCCTCCGTCCCCGGCGACCGGGTGGAACTGCTGGCGCGGGAGAACGGTAAACGCGTCATCATCGAGATACTGGATCAGGGCTGCGGTATCGACGAGCAGCAGCAGGCCTTCATCTTCGAACCCTTCTTCACCACAAAACCGGTCGGCGAAGGTACCGGCCTTGGCCTCGCCATGGCCTACAAGATCATCAGCGATCACAACGGTAGCATCGAGCTCGACTCGCAGCCCGGCGTAGGCACACGGGTGATCATCGAACTACCGAAACAGGCGGAGAGTATCCATGCCGCAGATCCTGATCATTGAAGACGAGGCGGTGATCCGCACTGCCTTGCGACGCCTGCTGGAGCGCCAGCGGTTTCCAGATAGCCGAGGCCGGCTCAGTGGAGGAGACCGAGGCCCTTGATCTGAACGGCTTCGACCTGATCATCTCCGACCTGCGCCTGCCCGGTGCGGCGGGTACCGAGATCATCCAGCACGCCGATGAGGTGCCGGTGCTGATCATGACCAGCTACGCCAGCGTGCGCTCAGCGGTTGAGGCGATGAAAGCAGGGCGCTGCCGACTATATCGCCAAACCCTTCGACCATGACGAATTGCTGTTGCTGGTGCGCCGGCTGTTGCGGCAGTCCCAGCAGCAGCGCCAGCAGGCCATCCTCAAGTCGGAGATGGAGAAGCACTACCCAGTAAAAGGGATGGTCGGCAGCTGCGATGCAATGCGCGATGTCTGCCGGCGCATCGAAAAGGTCGCCCCCACCGATGCCACGGGTGCTGATCCTGGGTGAGTCGGGCACCGGCAAGGAGCTGGTCGCCCGCGCCCTGGCACGAACAGAGTCGACGCAACCAGGCCCCCTTCATCGCCTTCAATTGCGCCGCCATCCCCGAACATCTGATTGAAAGTGAACTATTTGGCCATCTGCAGGGCGGTAATGGTAGTCAACCCGGGCTGCTGAAGCAGGCCAATGGCGGCACCCTATTTCTCCGATGAGGTCGGCGAACTACCGCAGACGGCCCAAGCACGCCTGCTGCGCCTGCTGCAGAGTAGTGACAACTACGCCGCCGGGTCAGACCCGACAAGCCGGCTCGATGTGCGCATCGTCGCCGCCACCCACCAGGATCTGCGCCAACTGGTGCAGGAACAGAGCTTTCGCAGCGACCTCTACTTCCGCCTGCGGGTGGTCGAGATGGTGCTGCCACCGCTGCGCGAACGGGGCAACGACATCCAGGCGCTCTCCCGTTTTCTGCTCGACAAGACGTGCA
>AASF01001831.1 GCA_000168735.1 Candidatus Endoriftia persephone str. Hot96_1+Hot96_2
AACGAATCGCCCTGATCAGCCAAGCTTGCCGGTCATCATGTTGACCAGTGAGTCTAATGAACACCGCCTCGCCATGGCGCGCGAGGCCGGCGTCTCCGCAATCACGGGAAAGCCCTTTGAACCCAACACTCTGAAGCGCCTGCTAGAGGAGGTGCTGCGTGAAGCCTGATACCAGGAAGCAAACACATAAAGCAGGGAATTAGTCTAATTCTGATTTGTGACAATTTCACAATTCCGATAGGTATGGGTGCTAACTCAAACAGGGCATCTGTTATCATTAGCTAGTCATTGCCGAAATGAGCCAGAAATACACTCACAAGCGGAACGGATAAAAGGGAAACAGCTGGAATCTACTATGCCCCAGGTTCTCATCATCGATGATCAAGCGATAAGTCGGATGATCCGTTGAGGAGCTCATCGGGTCCATCGAAATAAGGCGCCAGCCATCCATCACTGCGGTGCCTTCGAAGATCCGATCAGATGCCCTCAGCTGGGCCAAAGAGAATCCGGTCGACCTGGTCATTACCGATTTCAAGATGCCCAACATGGATGGGGTCGAATTCATCCAATGGCTGCGAAAAATCCCCAGCTGCAGCGACGTGCCTGTAGTCATCATCACCTGTGTCGAGGATAAATCGATCCGATAACAAGGCGTTAGAGTCTGGATGCTACCTGACTTCTTCTCGAATAAGACCCATAGACCACCCGGAGTGCCGTACCCGCTGCAAAAACCTGCTGACCATGCGTCGCCAACAGCAGCATCATCAAGGATCGCGCCTGCTGGCTGGAGAAGGAGGTGAAGTGAGACAACCCGGGAGCTGGAGCGCAGAGAAAAAGAGACCATTTTTTCGACTCGCCAAGTCAGGCGAGTTTCGTGATGAGGATACCGGCAATCACATCCTCAGAATATCCCGCTACAGTGCACTCATCGCCGAAGAGATCGGCCTCTCCCAGGAACAGCAAGAGCTGATCCGTCACTCCGCGCCGATGCACGATCTTGGCAAGATTGCCATCCCGGATCATATCCTGCTGAAGCCGGGAAAACTGACGCCAGAAGAGTGGGATGTAATGAAACGCCATTCCGAATATGGCCACAGCATTCTCAAAGATAGCCCGTCAAGCTATCTGCAAACCGGGGCAATCATCGCGCTTCACCACCACGAACGCTTCGATGGCAGCGGTTATCCGATGGGACTTCGTGGTTTCAGTATCCCTCTAGAGGCAAGAATTGTAGCGGTTGCAGACGTATTCGACGCACTTGTCTCGAAACGCCCTTACAAGCCCGCCTGGTCTAAATCTGAGGCGTTAGAATATCTGGCTCACGAAAGAGGCCGGCATTTCGATCCGGATTGTGCCGATGCCTTCCTGCGACGCTTAGGTGACATTAGCGATATCCTCAAAGACCTTCCCAAAGAACCAAAGGTAAACAGTAACTGACTACCAAGGACGCCTGATGGATAAACGGAGCCAATCACAACACAATGTCCTACCCGGGTTGAATCAATTCCCCGACCTGGAGATAGAGCATGCAGGTATTCGCCTGTTGATCTCTGTGCCACTTTTTGTGTGGTTTGCGGCTCAAAGTTATCTATTTTTTGACTTCAGTCTGACAAAAGTCCCCCCTTGTCCTCGTTGGCCTTGTGGTTATATCCTGATCTCAGCAGCGCTACTAGTCAGAATCATCACACTCACCGGTTCCATCCAAGCCGCGACGACTGTTTGGGATACTCGTCGACATCGCCTCAATCTCTCTGCTACTGCGTTTTTCCGGTGATCAA
>AASF01001830.1 GCA_000168735.1 Candidatus Endoriftia persephone str. Hot96_1+Hot96_2
CCCTTAGCTTGCCTGCTGATCACTGGTGGTGGTTGCGATAACCTCCAGATTGCGATCACGAATGGTGACGGTAGCGCCGACCACTGGGCCGTCACCGACACTGCCGTCAAATGTGATAGGACTTGCAAGTGGTCGCTTGTGATGCCGTACCCAGGCTGCCCTCATCGCATTGCGGTGAGCAGCATAGCCCCCAAAGTGATGGCACAGATGTTGTGTAGCAGTTTCATGTTTTCCATCCAATTATTGGTTCTGGTTTGTGAGGGCGAAGTATCGATGGCTGGTGGCCGATCATCTTTCGATAGAGTCACACTTCCCTGGTGGGATTTGTTGCGATCATGCGCATTTGGAAGGGGTTTCACCCCGCATCAGTGAACCAGGTGGGATTTTTTTTCGGCGTGTGATCTCTGTCATCAGCCGTTGAGCCAGAGAATCGAGAGGTATATCGCCGGTTCTGTCCTCGGCGCCTAAAATTGAACTCAAGAACTCTTCAGGAGGGGGCTGGCGTTGATGATGACATCGAAGTCTACGTGTGTGGCACTGCGGGGGGCTGTGCTCAGCTTCAGCGGTGATCCATTCCAGTCTGATCTGGATACGGTGATGCACTATGAGTCGGATGGCCTGGTCTGGCTTGAGGATGGACGGATCAAGCAGGTCGGTCCGGCGGTTCAGCTCCTCCGCCCAGTTACCCGCCGGTATGGAGCCTGTCGACTACCGAGATTGCCTGATCCTGCCCGGCTTTATCGACTGCCACACCCACTATCCTCAGTTGCAGGTGATCGGCGCCTTCGGCGAGCAGCTGATCGACTGGCTGAATCGATATGCCTATGTCACCGAGCAGGCGTTTGGGGATCCTGAGTGTGCGCATGAAGCGGCCCGCATCTTTCTGCGTGAGACGCTGCGTGCAGGCACCACCACCGCGGCGGTCTACTGTACGGTACACTCGGCATCGGTCGACAGCTTCTTCGAAGAGTCAGAGCGCCTGAACATGCGCAATATCGCGGGCAAGCTGCTGATGGACCGCAACGCCCCAGAGCCCCTGCTGGATAGCCCGCAGCGGGGTTATGACGAATCCAAAGCGTTGATCAACAAGTGGCACGGCCGTGGCCGGCAACTCTATGCCATCACCCCCCGGTTTTGCTGCAACCAGTTCAGCAGAGCAGATGGAGATGGCCGGTGTGCTGTGGTCTGAGCACCCCGGGTACCTAATTTTGACAATCCCACATCGCTGAAAATCGGGATGAGATGACGTGGGTAAAGCAGCTCTATCCCAGAGCGTGCTTGACTACCTTGATGTCTATGAGCACTATGGGTTGCTTTGGGCCGCGAGCGATCTAATGGCCACGGTATCCACCTCACCGAGTCGGAGCTGCAACGCTGGTAATGAGACGGGTACGGGGATTGCCCACTGTCCGACCTCGAACTTTTTTCTCGGTAGCGGCTGCTTCGATCTTGGCAATGCAAAGCGTTCGTCACGGCCGGTACGGGTCGGTCTTGCTAGTGATGTGGGGGCGGGAACCAGCCTCTCGATGCTGCAGACCCTGAACGAGGCCTACAAGGCGGCACAGTTTAACGGCTTCCCGCTCAATCCGGCGCAGGCCTTCTATCTGGCCACGCGGGGCAGCGCCGAGGCGCTCTATCTGGAGGAGCGGATCGGCGGCATTGCCCCCGGCATGGAGGCCGATCTGCTGGTGCTCGACCTCCACTCGACGCCGTTGATCGAATACCGGATGCGCCATGCCGGTGATCTGATGGAGGCCCTGTTTATCCAGATGACCCTGGCCGATGAACGGGCAACCCGGGCCACCTACCTGGCCGGATCGCTTGTTTATGAGCGTGATTGAAGCCGAAAAGGGCGACTCGGCTGGTAGTGGGTTTTTGGCTGTCCAACAGCCGTGATCGTTTCAGATCAGTTCAAAGACATACTCGAAGGCAAATAGCACCAGAATGGCGTAGGCGACCGCACCACCCAGAAACGCCAGCGTCTGGATCTGGGTTTCCTGGGGGATCTCCTCGCGCATCACGTTGATGATGATGGCGCCGGCGAGAAAGGAGAAGAGAAGAATTTCCGTGCTCACCGGAACCACGGTCAACTCTCCAACTAGCCACCCAACGTAGAGGCTGGCAACCAATAACCATCGCACCCTATCGGCATAAAATGCCTGGTACTTATGCTTCAGTTCAAGATCGGTGCCAATAAAATGGAGAGCGAAAGTCACCGACGCCAAAGTCAGCGGCATATAGGTCTTTTGGAGAAAGCTGGCGAACAGATGCCCGATGATAAACCCGTAGAGCAGAAAGCTCCCGATGTGCAGGATGGCGGCCAGGTTGGCGTGATCTGTCTTGTTGCCGGTGCGTTGCACCGTG
>AASF01001829.1 GCA_000168735.1 Candidatus Endoriftia persephone str. Hot96_1+Hot96_2
TGATCAGCCAGTGCGCTAATAACACCTATATGTGACCATCCACGAAGAAGAGCCACCTCCAAGGGCTAAACCAATATTCATTTTGATCTCACTCTATTGCACTTTTTGTTTTGTAAGGCCTAACGTTTGGGCTTAGTGGCGACAAAAAGTGGAGCGAGGAACGAGCGGAGCTTTTTGACGTCCACTGGAGCCCAGTTGTTGGGCATAATTCTGTGCTGGCCTGTGTCCATAACTCAAAATTCTCCACTTCCCTGAGGATTCAACTTTTCTGAGGCGGAAGGCTTGATCCGATTTCCTTTCAGCTTGCACCATGACTTTGCCACCAAATTTCTGAGGCGGAAGGTTCAATTCGGCTTCCTTGCCGCCTGCATCCTTATTCACACCCAAAAGCCTATCATTTCCCTGTAGGCACGTGCAGCCAACTTCTGCACTAACAACGAAGCCGCATCCTGCCTGAGCCTTGCAAAGCGAGATGATCTTTCGACAGGGACCGACCCTATTAACCACCTATCCGCCATGATGCCGAATAGTCTGGGCTCCAAGCCTCTCCGGCCCTACCCGATTTAAACTTAATTCCCTGTTGCCGTACACGGCTTATTCTATGGCGATGCCTTGGTTGCCCAACGTTTGGGCTTAGTGGCGACAAAAAGTGGAGCGAGGAACGAGCGGAGCTTTTTGACGTCCACTGGAGCCCCATTGTTGGGCATAATTCTGTGCTGGCCTGTGTCCATAACTCAAAATTCTCCACTTCCCTGAGGATTCAACTTTTCTGAGGCGGAAGGCTTGATCCGATTTCCTTTCAGCTTGCACCATGACTTTGCCACCAAATTTCTGAGGCGGAAGGTTCAATTCGGCTTCCTTGCCGCCTGCACCATTATTCACACCCAAAAGCCTATCATTTCCCTGTAGGCATGTGCAGCCAACTTCTGCAATGGCGACGAAGCCGCATCCTGCCTAAGCCTTGCAAGGCGAGATGATCTTTCGACAGGGACAGACCCCATTAACCACCTATCCGCCATGATGCCGAATAGCCTGGGATCCAAGCCTATCCGACTCTACCCGATTTAAACTTAATTCTTTGTTGCCTTGCACGGCTTAATTCTATGACGATGCCTTGGTTGCCCAACGTTTGGGCTTAGTGGCGTCAAAAAGTGGAGCGAGGTACGAGCGGAGCTTTTTGACGTCCACTGGAGCCCCATTGTTGGGCATAATCTGTGCTGGCCTGTACCCATGACTCAAAATACCCCACTTCCCTGAGGATTCGACTTTTCTGAGGCGGAAGGCTTGATTCGATTTTCTTTCAGCCTGCACCATGCCTTTGCCACCAAATTTTCTGTGGCAAAAGGTTTAATTCGACTTTCTTCCAGCCTGCGCCATTATTCACACCCAAAAGCCTATCATTTCCCAGTAGGCACGCGCAGCCAACTTCTGCAATGGCGACGAAGCCGCATCCTGCCTGAGCCTTGCAAAGCGAGATGATCTTTCGACAGGGACCGACCCTATTAACCACCTATCCGCCATGATGCCGAATAGTCTGGGCTCCAAGCCTCTCCGGCTCTACCCGACTTAAACTTAATTCCCTGTTGCCGTGCACGGTGCTTGTTCCGTGCGATGCCTATTGTGCCCAACGCTGCAAATCACCGGAAAAATAAAGTTGCAGAGCGAAGCGGCGCAGCTTTATTTTGTCCGAGTGAATTTGCCTTGTTAAGTGCTCTTTTTGGGCACTGATTATCCCAGCCAATCCTTATACTGCGCGAGTATGAGAGCATTAGCAAGCGTAAAGAGGAAGCCCCAAAGCTTGATACTGTTTGCCATCTTTTTGATTTTGAGTTCTTCCTTGGCGTGGATTTCTGCGCGTTCTTGTTCACGATGCTGAAGCTCGTGTTCTATGAGAGCTTTGAGGCTCTTCTCTGCAACTCCGGATACAGAAACTCGTGGGCCAATTTCTCGACCATCGTGACTAAGAGCATAAAGAAACTCGTCACCATATTCGCGGAGCTTCTTGACCACACCATTCATTAGCTTCTGCTCTTTCGCCGCGTTTTCCGTTAAGCCTTCATTCTTCACCATGTCTTGATAGCATCTGTAGCCAAGCCACAGGATTTCTTTCAAGTGATGGTGCTCCAATAAGGAGTACTCTTTGAAAACATTGGCTTGGTGTGCCGCCAATGCTGCCCGTGGTGCATCACCTTCCTCAACTGCGGTGTATGCCTCTCTCAGCAAGCCGGATCGTAGGAGATTGAATTGATGCTCGATCAACCCATTTGATTGCAGTATTTTTACCGCTTCCTCTACTCCCTCGGCGGTTTCGAGATCGCAATGACTAATACAATCCAAGCCATTCAAATCGGCATCGAGCCTGCGCTCCGTATCCTTATAATGCCTAACGAGTTCTGCCTCAGAGGAAATCTTCTGCTCCAAGAAAAGTGGTTCAAAAATCCTTGAAGCCATACGAGTAAACT
>AASF01001828.1 GCA_000168735.1 Candidatus Endoriftia persephone str. Hot96_1+Hot96_2
CCCTTGATCAGGCGCTTCGGTTTGGCTTCCAGCAGTGGCCGCAGTACCCCGCGTGCTGCACCGCGCGGCACCGAGGATCAGCACTCGGCTGTCCGCCAATTCAAAGCTGTGGTTGTGACTCAGGTCGCGCACCAGGCCGACACCGTCGGTGTTGTCGCCACGCAGCTGGTTGTTCTCCAGGCGGATCAGCGTGTTGACCGCGCCGGCGGTGTGGGCGCGCTGGCTCAGTTCGTCGGCCATGCGCCAGGCCTGCTCCTTGAACGGCACGGTGACGTTGAGTCCCTTCCCGCCCTCGGTAAAAAAGCGCTTCGCATCGCCTTCGAAATCATCCAGCCTGCCGAGCAGGCGGCCATATTCGATCGCTTCGCCGGTCTGTCTGGGCGAAGGCGGCGTGGATCAGCGGTGACTTGCTGTGTTCGATGGGGTTGCCGATGACGGCGTAGCGGTCGCTCATGTTGATCTGCTCAGGCGTTGAGCCACTCGGCCGCCTGTCTGGCGAAGTAGGTGAGGATGCCGTCGGCGCCGGCGCGTTTGATGCAGAGCAGCGATTCCATCACCACCGCCTGTTCGTCGAGCCAGCCGTTCTGCGCGGCGGCCTTGAGCATCGGCGTATTCGCCGCTCACCTGATAGGCGAAGGTGGGCACCATGAACTCATCCTTGATACGTCGGACGATGTCGAGATAGGGCATGCCTGGCTTTACCATCACCATGTCGGCGCCCTCCTGCAGGTGCGAGGGCGACCTCGTGCAGCGCTTCGTTGCTGTTGGCCGGATCCTGCTGATAACTGTATTTGTTGCCGCCGCCAAGGTTAGCGGCGGAGCCGACTGCGTCGCGGAACGGGCCGTAGAAGCTGGAGGCATATTTGGCGGAGTAGGCGAGGATGCGGGTGTGGATATGACCGTCACTCTCGAGAGCGGTGCGGATATCGCCGATGCGTCCGTCCATCATGTCGGAGGGGGCGACCACGTCGGCACCGGCGGCGGCGTGGGAGAGGGCCTGCTTTACCAGCACCTCCTTAGTCTCGTCGTTGAGTACGTAGCCGGAGGCATCGATCAGGCCGTCCTGACCGTGGGTGGTGAAGGGGTCGAGCGCCACGTCGGTGATGATGCCGAGATCGGGTACGGCATCCTTGAGTGCGCGCACGGCCCGTTGTGCCAGGCCATCCGGATTGAAGGCCTCGCGGGCATCCTCGGTCTTCACCTGCATAGGGGTGACAGGGAACAGAGCCATCGCGGGCACGCCCAGCCCATAGATAGTCTTTGCCTCTTCGATCAGCAGGTCAACGCTCATTCGCTTCACACCGGGCATGGAGGGCACCGCTTCACGCTGGCCCTGGCCTTCGAGCACGAATACCGGATAGATGAAGTCGTCGGAGCTCAAGTGGCTCTCGCGCATCATGCGGCGGGAGAAGTCGCTGCGGCGCATGCGGCGCATGCGGGTGGCGGGAAAGGGCGAACGGCTACTTGAATTCGACATGGATTCGGTCCCCTGAC
>AASF01001827.1 GCA_000168735.1 Candidatus Endoriftia persephone str. Hot96_1+Hot96_2
CTTGATCCAGGCGCGGGTGCGGTTGATCAGCGTCTGCTCGTAGATTGCTGAATAAGTGGTCGGCACCCTCGAATGCGGTCTTGCCGATAGGCCTGTAACTCTGCTCGCTTGGCGACAATGCGGCGTAGCCTGGCAGTGTCGGTGACACTGGCTAGATCGCGACTGCCGTAGAGATCGAGCATCGGCAGCTTGAGCTTACGCAGCGCCTCGTATACCGGATTCTCCTCCCGTTCCTGCGGCGTCGGTAGGCCGATTGCGACAAATGCACGGATCGCCTCGGGTGGGGCATCCTCGGCGAGAAACTCCAGCCCCATGCGTGCCCCGAGACTGTGGCCAATCAGCACCAGATTGTGGTTATTCTGTTCGCTGAAGAATTTCGCGGCACTGCGGATGCGCGGGAACGCCTCGGGGATCAGCTGCAGCCACTCCGCCCTGCGTTGCGCCAGGGCGCGGCCACCGGCAGCTGGATCGAAAGGGTCTCCCAGCCGTGTTTAGGCAGCGCCGTGCGCAGCGGATGGATCACCTGATCCCCAGTCAGGGTTGGCGCCCATACCGTGCAGCAGGATCACGCCGCCCCTGCACCTGTTTGGCGGGACTCAGGGTGTGGATGGCGAGAAAACGCCCTACCCTCCGCCTTCAGCCAGATCGGCTGGCCCTCCAGAATGGCATCGAAGATCTGCTCGGCAATGCGCCCCCTCCCGGGTCAGATCGGCGGCGCTGAGTAGGCCCGGGCAGCCAGACAGAATAGTAGGCTGATGGCGTATCGGTTGATGCTTCTGTACGGCTCCATGGTAGAGGAATTTAGACCAGAATCACGCCGTCGTCATGCCGTTGCGGCGTCTGCTGCATGCTGACCCGGTGGGGAGGCTGAAAATTCTCCTGCTTTGGGGTAAAGTGCCCCGTCAACTTATATTGAGGGTTGGGGCCGCCGGTTTCCAACCAGCTTCCCAGGGTCGTCATGGCCGCTGGTGAATCAAATTTGAAAGGGGAGTAAAGCATGGCCCGTCAAGCTGATCAGATCGCACCGTCCATCCTTTCGGCGGACTTCGCCAAGCTGGGTGAGGAGGTGGATAACGTCCTCGCCTCCGGCGCCGAGATCGTCCACTTCGACGTGATGGACAACCATTACGTGCCCAACCTGACCATCGGTCCGCTGGTCTGCGAGGCGTTGCGCAAGCACGGGCGTCACCGGCCGATATCGACGTGCACATGATGGTCAAGCCGGTGGATCGCATCATCCCCGATTTCGCCAAGGGCCGGCGCCACCTACATCACCTTCCATCCGGAGGCCTCTGAGCACATCGACCGCTCCCTGGCAGCTGATCCGCAACGAAGGCTGCAAGTCCGCGCCTGCTCTTCAACCCCGTCACCCCGCTGTCGCACCTGGATTATGTACTCGACAAGGTCGACATGATCCTGCTGATGTCGGTCAACCCGGGCTTCGGCGGCCAGAGCTTCATCCCTGCCACCCTGGACAAGCTGCGCGCCTGTCGCAAGCTGATTGACGACTCCGGTCTGGATATCCGCCTGGAGATAGACGGCGGAGTCAAGGTCGACAACATCGCTGAGATCAAGGCCGCTGGTGCTGACACCTTCGTCGCCGGCTCCGGTATCTTTGGTTTTCCCGAAGAGGGCGATGCCAACCGCTACAACACCATCGTCGGCAAGATGATGGCTGAATTGGGCAAAGTCTGATCCGACGTGACGCTGAAAACGGGGCCT
>AASF01001826.1 GCA_000168735.1 Candidatus Endoriftia persephone str. Hot96_1+Hot96_2
ATCGAGACCGGCTTCGACAGCGACTCGGACGGCTTCAGCTATGTCGACGACGCCTATCGCGGCACCAGCGCCCCGGGCTTCGCCGACGGCAGCCACCAGCCCGCTGGCGGTTTTAGCGGCGGCGGTCTCGAAGTGGTGCTGGGCGGCATCAACGGCGACGACATCTTCGGCATGTCCGGCGGTTGGCAGCGTGACTTCGAGCTCGGCGGCCTCAGCGAGGTCACCCTCAGCTTCCGCTACAACCTGACCCAGAGCCCGTTCTACGAAGACAATGAGCTCAGCCAGATCCTGATCAGCCTCGACGGCTGTGCTGATCGGCGTCTCGCCCAACGACCACATCGACCAGATCAGTGGCAACGGTAACGGCGGCCCGGACGAGACCACCGGTTGGCAGCAGGTTGAGCTCAACCTCGGCAGCCTGTCCGCCGGCAGCCACCGCCTGATCCTGGGCGGCTACAACAATCAGAAGACCGCGGCCAACGAGTCGACCCGGATTCAGCTCGATGACCTGCTGCTGCGCACCACCAGCAGCAACCAGCCGCCCACCGCGGTGGCCAGCGCCACCCCGGACAACGGTGTGGCCCCCCTCGAGGTGAGCTTCAGCAGCGCCGGCTCAACTGATGCCGACGGCAGCATCCAGAGCTACAGCTGGCGCTTCGGCGATGGCAGCAGCGCGAGTGAGGCCAACCCAAGCCACAGCTACACTAGCCCCGGCAGCTACACGGCGACCCTCACCCGTCACCGACGACCAGGGCGGCACCCGGCAGCGCCAGCGTGACGATCAGCGTCAGTGATGTGCCCGACACCGAGGCGCCCGGGACCCCCCACCGGCCTCAGCGCCAGCGCGAACGGTCCCGCCACCATCAATCTGAGCTGGTCGGCAGCGACCGGACAACGTCGGCGTCACCGGCTATCGGGATCTTCCGCGACGAGACCGAGATCGCCACCGCAACCACCACCAGCTACAGCGATAGCGGCCTCGATCCCGAGACGACCTACAGCTACAGCGTGACCGCCTACGATGCGGCGGGCAACGAGAGTGAGCCCGGCGAGCCTGCCGAGGCGACCACCGGCGCACTGCCGATCCTCACCAGCCTCAGCCTGAACCCGAGCAGCGCCGCGCTCAGCGTCGGCACCAGCCAGCAGTTCAGTGCCAGCGGCACTCGACCAGTACGGCAACGCCATCGCCACCAGCCCGGTGTGGAGCGTCAGCGGCGGCGGCGACCATCGACCAGACCGGCCGGTTCACCGCCAGCAGTGCCGGTGGCCCGTTCACCGTCCTGGCCGATGACGGTGGCATCAGCGCCAGCGCGACGGTCACCATCACGCAAAACACCACCCTGATCGAGACCGGCTTCGACAGCGACTCGGACGGCTTCAGCTATGTCGACGACGCCTATCGCGGCACCAGCGCCCCGGGCTTCGCCGACGGCAGCCACCAGCCCGCTGGCGGTTTTAGCGGCGGCGGTCTCGAAGTGGTGCTGGGCGGCATCAACGGCGACGACATCTTCGGCATGTCCGGCGGTTGGCAGCGTGACTTTGAACTCGGCGGCCTCAGCGAGGTCACCCTCAGCTTCCGCTACTACCTGACCCAGAGCCCGTTCTACGAAGACAATGAGCTCAGCCAGATCCTGATCAGCCTCGACGGCGTGCTGATCGGCGTCTCGCCCAACGACCACATCGACCAGATCAGTGGCAACGGTAACGGCGGCCCGGACGAGACCACCGGTTGGCAGCAGGTTGAGCTCAACCTCGGCAGCCTGTCCGCCGGGACACACACGCTGATCCTGGGTGGCTACAACAAACCAGAAGACCGCGGCCAACGGAGTCGACCCGGATTCAGCTTGATGACCTGCTGCTGCGCACCACCAGCAGCAACCAGCCGCCCACCGCGGTGGCCAGCGCCACCCCGGACAACGGCGTGGCCCCCCTCGAGGTAAGCTTCAGCAGCGCCGGCTCAACTGATGCCGACGGCAGCATTCAGAGCTACAGCTGGCGCTTCGGCGATGGCAGCAGCGCCACCGACGCCAACCCGAGCCACAGCTACACCAGCCCCGGCAGCTACACGGCGACCCTGACCGTCACCGACGACCAGGGCGGCACCGGCAGCGCCAGCGTGACGATCAGCGTCAGTGATGTGCCCGACACCGAGGCGCCCGGGACCCCCACCGGCCTCAGCGCCAGCGCGAACGGTCCCGCCACCATCAATCTGAGCTGGTCGGCAGCGACCGACAACGTCGGCGTCACCGGCTATCGGATCTTCCGCGACGAGACCGAGATCGCCACCGCAACCACCACCAGCCACAGTGATAGCGGCCTCGATCCCGAGACGACCTACAGCTACAGCGTGACCGCCTACGATGCGGCGGGCAACGAGAGTGCGCCCGGCGAGGCTGCCGAGGCGACCACCGGCGCACTGCCGGTGCTGACCAGCCTCAGCCTGAACCCGAGCAGCGCCGCGCTCAGCGTCGGCACCAGCCAGCAGTTCAGCGCCAGCGGCCTCGACCAGTACGGCAACGCCATCGCCACCAGCCCGGTGTGGAGCGTCAGCGGCGGCGGGACCATCGACCAGACCGGCCGGTTCACCGCCAGCAGCGCCGGTGGCCCGTTCACCGTCCTGGCCGATGACGGTGGCATCAGCGCCAGCGCGACGGTCACCATCACGCAAAACACCACCCTGATCGAGACCGGCTTCGACAGCGACTCGGACGGCTTCAGCTATGTCGACGACGCCTATCGCGGCACCAGCGCCCCGGGCTTCGCCGACGGCAGCCACCAGCCCGCTGGCGGTTTTAGCGGCGGCGGTCTCGAAGTGGTGCTGGGCGGCATCAACGGCGACGACATCTTTGGCATGTCCGGCGGCTGGCAGCGTGACTTTGAACTCGGCGGCCTCAGCGAGGTCACCCTCAGCTTCCGCTACAACCTGACCCAGAGCCCGTTCTACGAAGACAACGAGTTTGGCCAGATCCTAGTCAGCCTCGACGGGGTGCTGATCGGCGTCTCGCCCAACGACCACATCGACCAGATCAGTGGCAACGGTAACGGTGGCCCCGGACGAGACCACCGGTTGGCAGCAGGTTGAGCTCAACCTCGGCAGCCTGTCCGCCGGGACACACACGCTGATCCTGGGTGGCTACAACAACCAGAAGACCGCGGCCAACGAGTCGACCCGGATTCAGCTCGATGACCTGCTGCTGCGCACCACCAGCAGCAACCAGCCGCCCACCGCGGTGGCCAGCGCCACCCCGGACAACGGTGTGGCCCCCCTCGAGGTGAGCTTCAGCAGCGCCGGCTCAACTGATGCCGACGGCAGCATCCAGAGCTACAGCTGGGTCTTCGGCGATGGCAGCAGCGCGAGTGAGGCCAACCCGAGCCACAGCTACACCAGCCCCGGCAGCTACACGGCGACCCTGACCGTCACCGACGACCAGGGCGGCACCGGCAGCGCCAGCGTGACGATCAGCGTCAGTGATGTGCCCGACACCGAGGCGCCCGGGACCCCCACCGGCCTCAGCGCCAGCGCGAACGGTCCCGCCACCATCAATCTGAGCTGGTCGGCAGCGACCGACAACGGTCGGCGTCACCGGCTATCGGATCTTCCGCGGCGAGACCGAGATCGCCACCGCAACCACCACCAGCTACAGTGATAGCGGCCTCGATCCCGAGACGACCTACAGCTACAGCGTGACCGCCTACGATGCGGCGGGCAACGAGAGTGCGCCCGGCGAGGCTGCCGAGGCGACCACCGGCGCACTGCCGGTGCTGACCAGCCTCAGCCTGAACCCGAGCAGCGCCGCGCTCAGCGTCGGCACCAGCCAGCAGTTCACGGCCAGCGGCCTCGACCAGTACGGCAACGCCATCGCCACCAGCCCGGTGTGGAGCGTCAGCGGCGGCGGGAACATCGACCAGACCG
>AASF01001825.1 GCA_000168735.1 Candidatus Endoriftia persephone str. Hot96_1+Hot96_2
CAGTAGGCTTCTTCTAAGTGGTGGTTTGGATTCAAGTGCGATTGCATCTCTGTGTGCAGATATAGGCGTTTCTTGACCCTCGTTCAATATCGGATTGCCTGATTTGAATGAATTTTCTTATTCGCAAGCTGTGTCTGAGAGATTTAGTTTACCCCACTTCGCTATTGAGACATCCCCGGAGGAGATTGCTGCGCGGTTTGAACGTGTTGTTACGGCGATGGGATGAGCCCATCGCCGATCCTGCGTGTTTTCCTCTTCATATTCTTTGCGACTATATAAAAGAGCAAGTTACTGTTTGTTTTGTCTGGTGAGGGTAGTGATGAGATGCTTGGTGGCTATCAGCAATACAAGCGTGTATTGGGGGCTCCTCCATCGTCTCAGCGGAAAGAATTTAATCATTTTCTGGACTTTAGTTGGTATTTTAGGCAGCGTGCAGCACGTGTTATACCAGGGGGTACCGCCTTCGCGATTATGCCTTCAGAGGATATATTTTGAGGAAAGATCGTTGTTGAGCGGTATGCTCGCGTATGACCTTAAAACATGGCTTCCTGAGAACCTTATGGCCAAGGCGGATAAGATACTCATGTCTCATTCCATTGGAAGGTCGTTTCCCTTTCTTATCTCCAAAAATCATTGAATTCGTATCGGGTCTTCCTGATGATTACAAGCTTGATTCCAATGATGGAAAAATCGTTCTTAGGAGGGCTTTTGAACGGGATCTTCCTAAGGAAGTTCTGACTCGGCCAAAGATGGGGTTTTCAGTGCCTGTGGGTGATCTGGTGTTGGAAATGCGGGACAGATTATACGATTTGCTCGATTCAGGGAGAAATGGAGTGTTCTCTAATTTGCTTGATTGCAATGCAATTAGAGAAGATTTTGATGATCATTTTTCTGGCCGTAACGAGCAGCCGCTGTGGTTGTGGACGCTGTTTGTGATTTTACAATGGCAGGATATAGCTTTTGCTAATTAATATGTGGACTTCAAGCGGCCTATTAGATGCCTGCCGCATATGCTGGGCAGTCACTCCAAAGGCTTCCTTTCTCATGCCGCTAAGATGATTATGGCGCCTTTTTTATTGTAGGGCACCTTGGTGTATTCGCGCCTGAACGCACATCATCGCATGTCAGTAGGTTTTCCTTCTAACTTCCCTTTTGAGTATTTTGATGCGGTTAGTATGTGAATTCTCCGTACCTTGGCAAACTATGGTTACGCACAAAGTAGAAAATCTAGGTGCGGCTCATAGTGTGGCCGCTTTGATTGTTAACTGGAATTGCTGGGAGCATCTGTTCAATTGTATCGCTGCACTGGAGAAGCAGATAATTCCATTTCGCAATATTGTGGTTATTGACAATGCGAGTGACATAGGGGAGGACGCAATTATTGATGACCTGGCAGTTCAGGTCGACTTTATTCAACTGCCAACCAATCAGGGTTTCGCGAGCGGCAATACTGTCGCTCTGAAGCACTTGGATGATTGTGATTTCGTTGCGCTTGTTAACCCAGATGCTTACCTCGCGCCGGACTGGCTGCAGCAGATGCTGGCCGCAACAGAACGCCATCCCGATGCCGCCTCGTTCGCCTCCTGTCTGGTGGTGGCAGACAAGCGGGATACCTGGGATGGTTTGGGTGATGTTTACCACATGAGCGGCCAGGTCTGGCGCGATGCTCACGGCCAACTGCGCTCATCCCGTCCTGCTGAAGAGCGGGAGATATTCAGCCCCTGTGCTGCCGCTGCGCTCTATCGAACTGAAGCTCTGCTGCAGGTGGGGCTGTTCGATGAGGATTTCTTCTGCTACGTCGAGGATGTGGATCTGGGATTCCGCTTCAGACTTGCGGGCTACCATTGTATGCTAGTGCCCGATGCTGTGGCCCTACACGTGGGCTCGGCCACTACGGGGGGGAAGCGCAGTGATTTTGCCGTCTATCATGGGCACCGCAATCTTCTCTGGGCGTTTGTTAAGAATATGCCTGGCTATCTCTTCTGGCTCTTACTCCCTCTGCATCTAGCCCATGAATCTTATGGCGATCGTCGTGTTTGCCCTGCGCGGGCAGGGGCGGTTGGTTCTACGCGCAAAGTGGGATGCCATCAAGGGGGTGCCCATGATGTGGCGCAAGCGCAGAGAGATTCAGGCGGCTCGGGTTGCCTCCATCAAAGATATCTGGCATGCCCTGGATAAACGTATACTCCTCCCTGCGCTGAATCATGGAGTAACAGGTGTCAGGTAGGATAGCGGAAAGCGATGGCATGGGGGTGCCGCCAGTCTCGCTGATCAG
>AASF01001824.1 GCA_000168735.1 Candidatus Endoriftia persephone str. Hot96_1+Hot96_2
TTTAAACGAATTCGCCCTTGATCAGGCCACTGGCAGGATCCACCTCGTAGTCGATGCCCGACTGCTGCAGCACCTGGTGCGATCTCCGACTGCATCTTTCTGCAGCCAGGTTGCCAAACAGCACGCTGTAGCTCGGCTTTTGGCTCCACAGCACCACCGCAACACCGAGTGCAACACTGGCGGCAATGCCGACCATTACCGCCAACTGGCGTAGCAGCGGGTTGTCTTGCAGCCGCCGGCTTACCGTCCAGGGCCTTGCCACCCGGCTCTTCAGGATTGGTCAGTTCCATGCGCTCACTCCCCCCTCAAACGGCTAGGCGGCTGTCGGGTTATGGGATTTGTAGCGAGGGGAAGCGTCACTGAGGTGAATTTTTCGTTCGTTCGAGGCGAATAGCCCGCTCTATTTAACGAGAACGAACGGAAAATTCGACCAGCCAAGGCTTTTCCACAGTAAAACAGCCATAACCCAACAGCCTCCTAGATCGGCATGTTCATCACGTCCTTGTAGGCCTCAACCAGCTTGTTCCGTACCTGGACCATGGCGTCGAACGAGAGGCTCGACTTCTGTACTGCGATCATCACCTGGGCCAGATCGAGATCTTTCTCGCCGGTCTCAAACGCCTGGGTCAGCGCCCTTGGCCTCTTGCTGGGTCTCATTGACCTGGTCGATGGAACGCTTCAGCAGATCGCTGAAATCCGCCCTGCGCGGCAGGTTTGCTCTGTTCTGCCTGGTTCTGTGCCTGGGCGCTCATCACCCGCATCTGCGCCAGAACCTGGTTGATGTCCATACTGCTCATTGCACCTTTCCCCTGATGAAATCATGCCTGCTATTGCTATGCAGTTTCCGCACCACTCTGATCATCCCGGTATCTCAACACCAGCCTCTCGCATCCTTGCGATCTTGTACCTCAATGTACGCTGGCTGATCCCCAGCCGTTCTGCCGCGAACGTGCGGCTTCCCTTACCCTCCCGCAGGGCCTCCATGATCATCTGCTCCTCTACCGAGCGCAGATCCTCCGGCAGGCGTCTACCCCCCTCTTTGCTCACCTTCGCTTCTGCTGAGTCGGGCTCCGGCGACAAACCTGCCCCAAAACTGAGATCCTCAGCCCGGATGTTCTCCCCCTGCCGCATGATCAAG
>AASF01001823.1 GCA_000168735.1 Candidatus Endoriftia persephone str. Hot96_1+Hot96_2
CCTCATAAGGGACTAGTCTGCGGTGTAACGAATTCGCCTGATCCCCCCATCCACATCNGCCGTTGATTCCCCTTCAGCACGGGTCATCTCAAGGGAGAGAGTAGCCTGTCCACCGGTCATCGCCAGATAGACATCGGCGAGGATCTCCGCATCGAGCAGCGCGCCGTGGAGTTCCCGCTGAGTGTTGTCGACATCGTAGCGTTTACAGAGTGCATCCAGGCTGTTGCGCTGCCCCGGGTGCATCTTCTTCGCCATCACCAGGGTATCGATTACCGCGCACAGCTCCCCGATCGGCGGCGAATCCGCCCCCATCAGCTGTAACTCGTGGTTCAGAAACCCCACATCGAAGGGCGCATTGTGGATGATCAGCTCGGCACCACGAATATAGTCGAGAAAATCTGCGGCCAGATCGGCAAAACGTGGTTTGTCGGCAAGGAATTCATTGGTGATGCCATGCACCTCGATGGCACCAGCATCGATCTCTCGATCGGGCTGCAGATACTGATGGAAGTTGTTGCCGCTGAGACGGCGATCGATCATCTCGACACAGCCGATCTCGATGATCCTGTGGCCCTGCTGCGGCTCCAGACCGGTGGTTTCTGTATCCAGGACAATCTGTCTCATCGTGACCGCAACCCCTCTATGCCCTGATTGGCCAGCTGATCCGCCAGCTCATTTTCAGGATGACCGCTGTGCCCTTTTATCCAGGCCCACTCAACCTGATGCTGCGCCACCTCCTGATCCAACTCGCGCCACAGGTCGGCGTTCTTGACCGGTTTTTTTGCCGCCGTTTTCCAGCCATTGCGCTTCCAGTTGTGGATCCACTGGGTGATGCCGTTCTTCACATACTGCGAATCGGTGGTGACACGCGCCCGGCTGGCACGCTTCAGAGCGCGCAGGGCCTGGATCACCGCCATCAGCTCCATGCGGTTGTTGGTGGTCTCCGGCTCTCCGCCGCCAGAGGCCGTTTTTCATGTGAGCCGAAGCGCAACAACGCGCCCCAGCCGCCGGGCCCCGGATTGCCCCTTGCAGGCACCGTCAGTAAAAATCTCAATCAAATCATTCATGTAAATTTCTTGTGGTGGGTTCAACTGCATTTGCCGGCAACACCTGTTTGCCCATGCGCCAGCGCGGTCGCAGAGGCGTCAGGGTCGAGGTGCGCTTGACCGCCTGAATCAGATAGACACCGCCCAGCATCGGCCAGAAACGCGCGCCACTCTTCTCCAGGAAGGCCAGCCGCTCCATCAGCTGCCGACTGGCAAGGGGCGGACGGTACATCAGCCAG
Source organism: Candidatus Endoriftia persephone str. Hot96_1+Hot96_2 (assembly GCA_000168735.1). Classification (GTDB taxonomy): domain Bacteria; phylum Pseudomonadota; class Gammaproteobacteria; order Chromatiales; family Chromatiaceae; genus Endoriftia; species Endoriftia persephonae. Next base: position 1,286 of record AASF01001823.1, read on the forward strand.
TCGATCCGCTCAAGGCCGGAAGCCGAGCAGCGAAAGCCAGTCCTGAATACGTCCCGCACCGAAGAAATGACCACACCAGGGGGGCTGCCTGCGACGCAGCCGAAACAGCTGCCACATCCCCCACAGACTCCACGGATTGAAGCCAGTGATCAGCACCCTCCCCTCTGGTATCAGGATACGTTCCACCTCCCGCAATGCCTGGTGCGGATCAGTCGAGTAATCGAGGGTATGGGGCAACACCACGCCGTCCACGCTGTCGGTGGCAAACGGCAGGCGTGTGCAGTCGCCTATCAGAGCCGGACTTGCGCCGCCTGCGCCGTCCTCCTTGCTGAGCAGAATGCGATGCCGGGCGGGTGACGTGGCCAGCAGGTCCATCGTCGCGGCGGGGGCACCTAGCTGCACCACATGGTAACCAAACAGGCTGCTTCCCCACTCCTCGATCAACGCCTGCTCCTGCTCTGCCAACACCTGTCCTGGCATCCTCGCGAACCAGGCTTGGAGCTCTCTCTGCATGCTTTACCTCAGGGAGCCTCTAATGAATCATGGCCGGCAGTCTTGCGGCCCAAATTCATCCAGAGACTCCTCAGTTTGCCCCTAATCTACAGTGATAATAATTCCCATATTCTGGACGATGCGCATATGAAAATGGAAATTAATCGCCAATTTGCCTATATTTGCCAGCCTCGACGATCGGCACATTCAAACGGGACAGGGGCTTGCCATGCAGCAGATCACCGCGGTTCGCGCGCTTACTCTCCTCCTGGCAAGCGCAGCCATCTCCTCCAGCCAGGCAATGAGCCTGTTACCGCAGGCCACTGCAGACGCAGATAATAGCCAGGCAGTCACAGAAGCCGCCACCCAAGCCAGCCAGCAGCTTATTTCAGCCGCTCCTGCCACTCCTCCCGCTGATGCAGAGCCGCAAATCTCCGAGACGTCCACTCCTGAGCCGATCCTGACCGAGCCCCCTGAGCTCTCTGACCAGATCACCTTCAGGGAGCCCGAAGCTCCAGCGCCGCAGGATCTCTGGCGGCGTCTGCAACTCGGCCTCTCACTGCCGATCCCAGCAGACGCCCGGGTACAACGGGAGATCGACTGGTACACTAGCCACCCAGAATACCTTGGCAGACTGCAGGAACGCGCCGCTCCCTANCTCCACTTTATTCTGGAGGAGATCGACAAGCGCCA
>AASF01001822.1 GCA_000168735.1 Candidatus Endoriftia persephone str. Hot96_1+Hot96_2
GCGGCGCGAATCGCTGATCAGCACGGCTGGGTCATGCCGTATGCTGAGTCTAGGTGGTGCTCTGGTGGCTGTTTAGTATGCTGCGATTGTGGCGTTACCCGGGTGGCGTGAGCCTCGAGGGTTTCAGCCCGCTACAGGCGGCCGAAGGGCTGTTGGTGCTGGTGCCGACCTGGTTTTCGTTGGTCTATCTTCACTACACCGCAGAGCGGGGCCCCGGCCTGATGCTGTTCCTGCTGGTGCTGATCTGGGGTGCAGATAGCGGTGCCTACTTTGCCGGCAGGCGCTGGGGGCGGGTCAAGCTGGCACCGCGGGTCAGCCCGGGCAAGAGTCGAGAGGGAGTCTATGGAGCGCTGGTTAGTGCGCTGCTGCTGGGACTCTGGCTCGGCTTGGTGGCTGGAGGCGCCACTGGCCGACTATCCCGGGGCTGCTGCTGCTCTGTCTGCTGACCACGATCTTCTCAGTAGCCGGTGACCTGTTTGAGAGCCTGATGAAGCGTCAGCGCAGCATGAAAGACAGTGGTACGCTGCTGCCGGGCCACGGTGGCATGATGGATCGGATCGACAGCCTGACCGCGGCAGCTCCGGTGTTCGTTTTGGGTCTGATAGTGATGGGCAGAGTGTGATGAAAGGGCTGACGATTTTGGGTTCCACCGGTTCGATCGGAGTCAGCACTCTGGACGTGGTGGCGCGCCACCCGGAGCGCTATCGTGTGGTGGCGCTGACTGCCAACCACGATGTGGAGGGGATGCTTCAACAGTGCCAGGCGTTCCGCCCGCAGGTGGCCGGTAATGGCCGATGAGGCTTCGGCGGAGGCGCTGGCCGGGCGGCTGAGGGATGAGTCGCTAAACATCGAGGTGCTCTCTGGTGTGGTCGGCTTGGAGCGGGTTGCTTCGATGCCCGAGGCTGACTATGTGATGGCGGCGATCGTCGGCGCCGCCGGGCTGCTGCCGGCGCTGGCGGCGGTGCGCGTCGGCAAACGGCTGCTGCTGGCCAATAAGGAGGCGCTGGTGGTCTCCGGGCATCTGTTTATGGAGGAGGCGCGCCAGCATGGCGCCGAGATCCTGCCCATCGATTCGGAGCACAACGCGGTGTTCCAGTGCATGCCGGCTGACTTTGAGCGGGGGCTGGCGCAGGTCGGCGTGAAAAAGATCCTACTGACCGCTTCCGGCGGACCGTTTCGCCGCAGCAGCCTGGATGAGTTGCGTGCGGTCACCCCGGAGCAGGCCTGCGCCCACCCTAATTGGGAGATGGGGCGCAAAATATCTGTCGACTCCGCCACCATGATGAATAAGGGGTTGGAGGTGATTGAGGCCTGCTGGCTGTTCCGCACCTCACCAGAGCAGGTCGAGGTCGTGCTGCATCCGCAGAGTGTGATCCACTCGATGGTGGAGTACAACGACGGCTCGGTGCTGGCGCAGCTGGGTAATCCTGACATGCGAATCCCTATCGCCCACGCCCTGGCTTGGCCGGAGCGGATCGAGTCGGGGGTCGGCAGCCTCGATCTATTTGCGGTGGCGCGGCTCGATTTCGAGGCCCCAGACACCGAGCGATTCCCTTGTCTGCGTCTCGCCTATCAGGCGATCGAGGCGGGCGGTACCGCGCCGGCGGTGTTGAATGCGGCGAATGAGGTGGCGGTGGCACGCTTCCTTGAGGGAAATCTCGACTTCCTTGGCATCCCACAGGTGGTGGAGCAGACTTTGAATGCCTTTGCCGTCGAACCGGCAGAGACTCTCGAACTGCTGCTGGAGCAGGATCACCGCGCACGGGAGTATGCGGAACAAGTGGTGCGGGAAAGGGTCTGACGCCCTGACTGCCGGAGGTTTCGATGGGTTCCCTATTGTTTACGCTACTTTCCTTTTTGCTCGCGCTGGCGATCCTGATCGCAGTCCATGAGTTTGGCCACTTCTGGGTGGCGCGCAAGCTTGGGGTTAAGGTGCTGCGCTTCTCGATCGGTTTTGGCCGCACCCTGTGGCGTTGGCAGGGCAAGCGGGATGAGACCGAGTATGTGGTGGCGGCAATCCCGCTGGGTGGCTACGTCAAGATGCTGGCATGAGCGTGAGCGCGCCGGTCCCTGAAGCGGAGCTGGATCGCGCTTTCAACCGGCAATCGTTGGCGGTGCGCAGTGCCATCGTGGTGGCCGGTCCGCTATTCAACTTTCTGTTTGCGATCTTCGCCTTCTGGCTGATCTTTGTCAGTGGCGACATCGGTCTGAAGCCCCCTTGTGGGGAGTGTCGAAGCGGAATCGCTGGCGGCGCAGGCCCGGTTTTGAGGTAAATGATCAGATCCTGGCAGTGGACGGTGAGGAGACGCTCACCTGGGAGAGCGTCGTCTACGCGTTGCTGGCGCAATCGATCGAGCATCAGCGCTTGGCGGTAACTACTGAAGATGAGTCGGGGCGTCAGCGGGTGCGCTGGCTTGAGACCAAAAATCTGCATCAGATGGCAGAGGATGGGCAGCTGTTGTTGCCGTCTGGGGCTGGCCCCGAAGCGCCCCCATCTGCCGGCGGTGATCGGTGCTCTGCTGCCGGGTGAGCCGGCTGAACAGTCTGGTCTGCAGGTGGCGGATCGGCTGCTCAGCGTCGATGGCGAGCCGCTGGCCAGCTGGAGCGCCTGGGTGAAGTATGTGCGGGCTCATCCTGCGTTACCGATGCAGGTCGAGGTCGAGCGGGGCGATGAGCGGTTCTTTGTCGAGCTGACACCTGCGAAGATCGAGAGCGAGGGCAAGCCGATTGGGCGCATTGGCGCCAGCGTGCAGGTGCCTGAAGGGCTGATGGATGAGTTCCAGGTGGAGGTCAGTTATCCACCGGTGGAGGCGCTGGGTAAGGCGCTGCAGAAGAGCTGGGATCTCTCCTCGCTGATGCTGAAGATGCTCGGCAAGATGCTGATCGGCGAAGTCTCGGTGAAGAAACTGAGCGGGCCGATCTCGATC